>JBDNID010000216.1:0-1854 GCA_041688475.1 Aquiluna sp. | reverse complement strand
ATTTTGTCCCAGACCTTCTCAAATTACAAAAACTTGGCATGGGCGAATCAAGTGCCCTAGTAAACGAGCTAATCTCCGATACAAAAATCATTCAAAAACAATCAACCCGTGCGATCACACTGGTGACGAACGCCGATGCGACCCAGCGCCAAGTCCTAGAAATGGCGCAAGCCGGCAATTCGTTCTCGGTTGAAACCTTGCCCGGTTGTGGTTATATCCAAACCGTGGTCAACCTGCTCGCAAATTTCGCCCTGGAGGGCAAGTCGACTCTTGTTATCGCGCCTCGTGCACAGACTGGCGACGAGCTGGCCGAACGTTTGGCTGAAACCGGTTTACCCGGGCTCGCTATTAGAAATACCGACTCCTGGGCCGACACGGTGGCGGCCATTTCGAGAAACGAGAAGGCTCAACCCAATAGTTACCAAAGAGCCCTGCAGGAGCTGACCGAAGCCGAGGCAAAAATCGGTGATTACTTTGCGAGCATTGAGTCGGGCGATAACCCGGTTGGGGTCTCACTGATAGTGGCGCTTAGCGAGCTCGCCAAGCTATCGGGCCTGAGCCCCGCCCCGGTAAATAGTGCTCGAATTAGAGCGGAGCTATTACCGGGCATAGAAGAGCCGGGGCTCGATGCGCTCACCAGGGCGCTAGCTTCTGGGTTGTTTAGTTTTGGGGCTAAAGAGACGCCCTGGTTCCACGCGCGATTTCATACTCAAGCAGAGATTGATAACTTGCTTGGAATGGTTAGAGAGTTGGCCGGAGAGGAACTTCGAACTCTTAGGTATCAGATCAACCGCTATCTACAAGAACTGTCTCTCAAAGCCTCCAATAGCGTTCAGGAGTGGGCCGAGCAATTGAACTTACTCTTGGGGATCCGCGACACTTTGGATAAATTTTTACCCTCAATCTACGACCGGAACATTTCTGATTTAATTGCCGCAACAGCCGTACGTGGAGACCGTGGCGCCCTTTCTGGAGCGCAGCGCCGCCGGTTTAAAAAACTGGCAAAAGAATATATTCGCCCTGGCAGCTCGGTGCCCAATTTGCACGAAGCACTTATTAAAGCCGAGCAGCAAAGAAGCTTGTGGGGCAATCACTGCCTGACCCAAGCACCGCCAACTGTGCCGTTGGGACTTAGTGCAACACAGTCGAAGTTCGAAAAAATTGCGACGGTTATCGACCTATTGCAGCGTCACCTTGACCCGAATCCAGATATTCAACTTCTGACCAGATTAAACCTTGATCAACTGGAGCAGCGCTTTGCCGACTTGGCTTCCAAAACTGATATTTTGAGCGGCTTTATTTCTAGGCTTCCCTTGCTAGCCGAGTTAGATGCGCTGGGCTTAGGCGCACTTAGCGATGAACTTTGCCGGATTCACCCGAAACTCGAACAGCTAGCGGATGAGCTCAGCCTTGCCTGGTGGCAGTCGGCTTTTGAGGCAATCGCGGCAGCAAACCCAGATATCTTGGAGTTCAGTGCCGAAGAAATATCGAAGCTGGAAACCAAGTTTGAACTGATGGCTCAAAACCTAATTTCTGAGGGGGTACTTAGAGTTCAAGGCACTCTTGCGACGCGCTGGAAAAGCAGTATTGAAGCTAGGCCGGTTGAGGCTGATGTGCTGAGGAATCAATTGCGCAGGCGCGAACTTAGTCTGAAATCGGGCTACCGAGATTCCAAAGAGCTATGGCAAGCCCTCATCCCGGCTCAGATTTTGTCACCTTTTCGAGTGCATGAGCTAAGCGATAAGCAGGAATTCGACGCGGTCTTAATCCTGGATGCGTCTTCAACTGGATTAGCCGAGGCTGTTCCAGCAATCTCGAGAGCCAAACAAGTCATCGCTTTCGGAGACCCGGTAT
>JBDNID010000032.1:0-9339 GCA_041688475.1 Aquiluna sp. | reverse complement strand
AGCGACTGGTGGACGTGCATGCCAGACCCGTTGTCTCCGAAAAGCGGCTTGGGCATAAAGGTGGCGGTTTTACCGTACTGGTGAGCCACGTTCTTTACGATGTATTTGAATTTGAGGACATCGTCGGCAGATTTTACCAGGGTGTCAAAGCGGTAATTAATCTCGCATTGACCGGCAGTTCCAACCTCGTGGTGACTGCGCTCAACATCAAGGCCAGCGCCTTCGAGTTCCAAAACGATTGCGTCTCGAATATCGGCCAGGTGATCAACGGGCGAAACCGGGAAATAGCCACCCTTGAAGGCGGTCTTATTTCCCAAGTTGCCACCTTCTTCTTGTCGGGCGGTGTTCCACGCACCCTCCACAGAGTCAACTATGTGGAATGAGGTGTGAGATTTGGTTTCGTAACGTACCTCATCGAAGATGAAGAACTCGGCCTCGGGAGCGAAAAACGCCGTGTCTGCAATCCCAGTGGATTTGAGGTAGGCCTCAGCCTTGTGGGCGACTTGACGAGGGTCGCGGTGGTAAAGCTCACCATTTCGAGGGTTGTAAATATCGAAGGAGACAATTAATGTCTTTTCTACTCTAAATGGGTCCATGTAAGCGGTTGTAACATCTGGAATCAGCTGCATGTCGCTCTCATGGATCGAGGCAAAGCCTCTAATCGAAGAGCCGTCAAAGAGCTGGCCATTCTCGAAAAACTCTTCGTTTATTTGGGAAACGGGAAGATTAAAGTGCTGTTGAACCCCAGGAAGATCCGTGAAGCGAACATCTAGGAACTTAACGTCATTCTCTTTAATGAACGCCAGTACCTCGGTAACAGTCTTGAACATGGTGGTACCTCTCCTAGAGGGTAAGAGCTAGATTCCGGATGGAATGAGTCAAAAGCTACACGCCAAATGTTTCGAAAATGTTAACCCTTGCGCTTTGGCGCGCGAACTCGCATTGGATCAATTCCTTTTGGAATTGGCAACCCGCCAGCACCCGCCAGAGCATCTAGGCGGTTTACGACCATGGTTACTTCCCGGCGATTCAATGATTTGGGCAATTTATAAACAGTCTTCAAAAGGGCGTATAGTCTGACCCCGTTGTCGATAGAGACGTTCACTTTGTGGATCTTGACCCCGGGAACTGCGCGCTCTACCTTGCGGCTCTCGTCCGTGAGCATCTGGCTGGTGCGAGGGCTTCCGCCGTCCGCTATCAGAACAACTCCAGCCGGCCCAATCATTCTGTAAATCGCTTCGCGAGATTTCGCATTTACAGCTACGGGACTTGACTTTGCTCGCCACTTGCGCTTGATTTGGGAATCCAGCACGGCGCCAACGGCCCCAGCCTGACCCTCAATGGAAATGTATGCCGAACGCTCTGCTCGCTTTGAAAGAACTAACATCGCAATCAAAATACCGGTGAGTGAGCCAGAGATGATCCACATCGTGGATACGAAGACGCTTCCTTCGGAGGTCAGAAGACCCAAGCCAATGCCGGCACCGACTGACAAAAGCAAACCCAGTAATGCCAACCAAAGAGCGTTCGGATCGCTCTTAATCGTTTGGCGGTAGACGCGCATTAGTTGTTTGAAGCGCCCTTGTTTCTTATTTTTGATTTTAGCCACGGTTGATAGGTTAGTTAGCGAATCGCCGATGCCTGCGAGAACTCGAGCTTATCCGCGAGATGTTGCAGGTGCTCAGGAATCTGTCTACCCTTGGAGAGCATGCTCTGAGCCCATAGTCGACCAGCTCGGTAGCTTGAGCGCACCAGCGGGCCGGAGAGAACTCCCAGGAAACCAATCTGCTCGGCCTCTTGAGCAATTTCGATGAACTCTTCGGGCCGCACCCATCGTTCTACTGGGTGGTGACGAGGTGAGGGCCTTAGATACTGAGTAACGGTGATTATGTCGGTCCCAGCATCGTGAAGGTCTTGCAAAGCTTGGCTGATCTCGGAACGTTCTTCACCCATACCCAAAATCAAGTTCGACTTAGTTACCATGTTGGCGGCCCTGCCCTGACTGATTACATCCAGAGAACGCTCATAAGTGAATGCGGGCCTAATTCTCTTGAAGATTCGTGGAACCGTTTCCACGTTGTGGGCATAAACCTGGGGATTCGCTTCAAAGATTTTCTGCAGTAACTCGGGTCGACCGGAGAAGTCTGGAATAAGTATTTCGACGCCTGTTCCCGGGGATTGCTTTTTGATTTGCCTTATGGTCTCGGCGTAAAGCCAGACCCCTTCATCGGGTAGGTCATCCCTTGCGACCCCGGTCACGGTTGCGTAGCGAAGATCCATTGATTTGACGGATTCCCCGACCCTTCTAGGCTCATCCACATCCAATGCGGCAGGTTTTCCAGTATCGATTTGACAAAAGTCACAGCGCCGAGTGCATTGCGAACCGCCGATCAGGAAGGTTGCTTCGCGGTCTTCCCAACATTCAAATATGTTAGGGCAGCCGGCCTCTTGGCAAACCGTGTGGAGCCCCTGATCCTTCACTAAGGAATGAAGTTTTTGATACTCCGGGCCCATTTTCGCCGTGGTTCGAATCCAGTCGGGTTTGCGCTCAATCGGGGTTTCGCTGTTACGAACCTCGAGTCTAAGAAGCTTACGTTCAGGCTTTGATTCTGGCATGTGGTATTTCTCCCATTCGCTGCTCGATAAGCCTAACCGCATCCAGCACGCTTATTGTCCTGCCGCAGATATGTGACAGCGTGGTCGTCTTAGCATCCTGGATCCCACAGGCGATTATGTGATCGTAGGGCTTGAGGCTGTTTTCGCAGTTCAAAGCAAATCCATGCATGGTAACTTTTTGAGCCACTCGAATACCAATCGCAGCTAGCTTCTGGACACCCTCTTCGGTTTCCACCCAAACCCCACTGCGACCTTCGACTCGTATGCCAGAAACACCAAACTCGGCAATAACGTCAATTATGGTCTGCTCTAAAAATCTCACGTATCCAACCACATCGATGGGTTGAGGTAAGTGCATTATTGGATAGCCAATAAGTTGCCCTGGACCATGCCAGGTTATCTTGCCACCGCGGTCAGTTTCGAAAAAAGCTGATCCATCTTTTGGCAGCTCCGAGGTATCCGTGCGTTTTCCTGCGGTGTAGACGGATGAGTGCTCCAATAGCAAGACGGTGTTTCCTCGCTGGCCGGTCACTACTTCCGAATGAATTTTGCGCTGCAGGTCAAGACCCTTTTGGTAGTCCACAAATTCAGGATCAAACCCGATGCGAATAAATTCAGGCATTAACAATGCTTACAGGTGCCGCGTTCTCAACAGATCCCATTTTTGGCGACCTACTGGCCGTCAAATGCCTAGATAGTTTGATAATGAAAACTATTTCCATAAAGCTACCCAATCGAGTGTTACTCCTCACAGGTTCCCCTAAGCAACTTCAAGGAGTGATTACCCAAAAGACTCCAAATGGAAATCTCAAGCTCAAGCTAAATCCCTAGGTTCGCTTCGAAGTCGGCCTCTTCTAGCCTTGCCTTCAGATCTGTTAGGAACCTGGAAGCATCTGCGCCATCGATGATTCTGTGGTCGTAGCTCAGCGCCAAGTAAACCATGGATCGAATAGCAATCGCCTCGTTACCATGGTCATCCGTCACGACCGCAGGTCTTTTGGTTACGATTCCCGTTCCTAGAATTGCACTTTGTGGCAAAAACACCACGGGTGTGTCAAATAGTGCGCCTCTTGAGCCAGTGTTTGTAAGCGTGAATGTGCCACCGGAGAGCTCGTCTGGTTTGAGCTGGTTATTGCGGGTGCGGAGTGCCAAA
Source organism: Aquiluna sp. (assembly GCA_041688475.1). Lineage (GTDB taxonomy): Bacteria > Actinomycetota > Actinomycetes > Actinomycetales > Microbacteriaceae > Aquiluna. The sequence goes on along the minus strand of JBDNID010000032.1, from coordinate 5,570 downwards.
TCGGAAATCTGCTTCGCTATTTGAGCCAAACTCAAGCTCGCTGCATCTCTAATCACCGGGGTGAGTAGTCCGCGATCAGTGTCTACAGCGAAAGAGATGTTCTCACTCGGGTGATAGATCATGGTCTCTCCGTCAACAGAACTGTTGATTTTCGGGTGGGCCTGCAGGGCCTCGGCTGTGGCCAATGTGAAGAACGGCATAAAGTTCAGTTTTACGCCGGCACTCTGAGTGAAGTCCGCTTGGACTTTCTTGCGCATGTTTGCAATGTTGGTCACATCGACCTCGACCACGGTGGTTAGCTGAGCGCTCTGCTGCATCGAGGCAACGGCACGCTCCGCAATGACTTTTCGCAATCTTGACATCGACTCAGTGGTCCCTCGTAGCGAAGACATTTGAACGACATGCTTTGAACCGGACGCTGCGGCTGGAGAGTTGACTGCCTCCATTACATCTTCTTTGCGAATTCTTCCCCCCACACCGGTTCCCTTAACTGAGCTCAGGTCGATGCCATTTTCATTTGCAAGCTTTCTCACGATCGGTGTGATGTAGCTAGTGTCACTTTCCGAAGTCGATTCAGTCGGCATCGGTGAAGCTGGCGAAGCAGCTTGCGCTTCAGCCGGGGGAGCTGCTGCGGCTACCGGTGATGCAGCGACGGGTTCAGGGGTTGGTGGAGCGGCCACCGTTGCTGCCACTGGTGATGGGGCTGGTGGAGCGGCCACTGGTGCTGGAGCTGTTGGGGCTGCCACTGGCGCAGCCACCGGTGCTGCCACTGGTTCTGGAGCCGCTGGAGTGGCCACTGGTGCTTCGGCTACAGGCTCTGGTGTTGGTGCCGCCGCCGCTGGAGCTGCTTCTGGCTCTGGCGTCACCGGTGCCGAAGGGGCCGCTTCTGACGCCTCACCAATAACGGCGAGTATGGCTCCGACCTCGACTGTTTCGTCTTCTTGAACCAAAATCTGCTGAATTACACCCGCTACCGGAGAGGGGATTTCCGTATCAACCTTGTCTGTGGAGACTTCAACCAAAGGTTCATCGACGGCTATCGTGTCGCCGACTTTTTTTAGCCAGCGAGTGATGGTTCCTTCGGTTACGGATTCACCTAGTGCTGGAAGAACTACATCAGTCATTGTCTTACCTGTTTCTCTTCTTTTCGGGTTCTTAGGCGTGGGCGTGAAGTGGTTTACCGGCAAGCGCGAGATGAGCCTCGCCTATTGCTTCGTTCATTGTTGGATGAGCATGGAGCAATGGGGCAACATCTTCTGGATAAGCCTCCCAATTCACAATCAGCTGAGCTTCACCGATCTGCTCTCCGGCTCTGGAACCGATCATGTGGAAGCCAATAACTGGACCATTCACCCGCCGAATCAACTTGATGACGCCCGCAGTTCCCAGGATGTTGCTCTTACCGTTACCGGCCAAGTTGTATTCATAGGTAGCAATGTTTTCTGCGCCAAACTTTTCCGCAGCTTGGGCTTCGGTTATCCCAACTGACGCAATCTCAGGCTCGCAATAAGTCACGCGAGGGATGCCATTTTCGTCCACCTTGATTGGTTTGAGTCCTGCCACCTCTTCCGCAACAAAAATTCCATGCATAAAGCCACGGTGGGCAAGCTGGTAACCCGGGACGATATCGCCAACTGCGAAGACGCCATCCAGATTGGTTTGTAGTCGCTCATTGGTTAGCACAAAACCACGGTGCATCTCGACACCCTGCTCTTCGAAACCAAAGCCTGTGGCGTTCGCGCCTCTACCGACGGCCACTAGAAGCAAATCTGCCGTAATTTGGTCTCCATTTTCGAGCTCCACGACAACGCCCGCATCCGATTGAGTAACGGTTTTGAACTTATTGCCGAGCTTTAACTCCATACCGCGCTTTTTGAAGGCACGCTCAAGGCCTTTAGAGATAACCGGCTCCTCATTTGGAACTAGTCGGTCAAACCCTTCTATGATCACTACCTCTGCTCCAAAAGATTTCCATACCGAAGCAAACTCCACTCCAATTACTCCGCCCCCAAGGACTGCGACCCTGTTCGGGACATAATCCAGCTGGAGGGCCTGGTCGCTAGTGATAACGCGTCCGGTGATTTCAATGCCCAGAGTTCTGCTGTTCGAGCCGGTAGCTAACAAAAGATTCTTGCCCGTATAAACCTCACCGTTGACGGTGATCGATTTCGGACCGGTCATTCGACCGTCTCCTTGGACATAAGTGATGCTCTTGGAGGTGACCAAGCCGGTGAGCCCTTTATAAAGTTTTTCCACAACAGAATCGCGGTACTTATTTACCTGGGTCATGTCAATGCTCTGGAATGTTGCATTTACGCCGTAGTGGCCGGCTTCCCTCGTGGTGTCGGCAACCTCGGCAGAATGCAACAGGGCTTTGGTTGGGATGCAACCACGGTGCAAGCAGGTTCCGCCGAGTTTGTCCCTTTCGATGAGCGCAATGCTAAGACCCAACTGCGCCCCCCTGAGGGCCGCGGCATAACCTCCCGAGCCAGCTCCAAGAATTACTAGGTCAAAGGTATTTTCCGCCATTTACGCTCCCAAATCCGCCAAACATTTAAAGTCTAACGCTTTCTCGCCCGACCTAGTTGGCTGGCAAAATCAATCAGTGTGCGAATCATCACGCCGGACGCGCCGTTGGGAATAACCGAGTAGGGTGCGCCATCGTTGTTCGCTGGACCAGCTATGTCCAAGTGAGCCCAGCTGGACTCGGGTGCTACGAACTCCGACAGGAAGTGCCCTCCAATGAGCATGCCCCCAGCTCTACTACCTATCTTCACGTTTGCGATGTCTGCCAACTCAGAATCCAACAGCGCTCGAAGCTCTTCGGGTAACGGCATTGCCCATAGTTTCTCATCCGCTCTTTTCGCGGATTCCACAAGAAGCTCAACGGCAGCCCCATGGCCCATAAGTCCGGCATATCTATTTCCCAGTGCAACTGTCGCCGCGCCAGTGAGGGTCGCAACATCTATTATGTGGTCCGGGTTTTCTTCTTGCGCTAAGCAAAGGCCATCTGCGAGCACTAGTCTTCCCTCCGCATCAGTGTTTAGCACCTCAACGGTCTTGCCATTGCGCATTACTAGAACATCGCCCGGTCTTGTCGCTTGACCAGAGGGCATGTTTTCGGCTAGGCACATCCAGGCAGTTACGTTTACTTCAAGATTCAAAATGGCAATCGCGTTTATAGCGCCAAGAATCGTGGCGGCCCCAGCCATGTCATATTTCATACCCACCATTGCATCAGCCGGTTTAATTGAGAGTCCGCCCGTGTCAAACGTGATGCCTTTGCCCACCAGAGCCAGGTGTTTGCCACCGCCTCGATATTGCAATTTCACAAGCCTGGGGCCCCTTGTGGAACCTTTTCCGACACCAAGAAGGCCGCCGCAGCGCTCAGTCTCCAGTCTTTTTTCGTCCCAGATTTCTACTTCGATAGCCTGATTCGAAGTGAGATTCTTTGCCGCCTGGGCAAAAGATGCCGGGTAAAGATCATTGGCCGGCTGATTAATAATTTGACGAATATCCAAAATTGTCTGGGCGACTTCGTGTGTGGGCTGAATATCCAGGTTCACAAGATTCGCCGCCACGAGAATCTGAAATTCAACTTCAGCTTGGGCATTGTCACCGGATTTTGACTTATAGGAAGTGGAAGTTTTTTGGCCAAGCATCAAACCCTCAACCAGCTCAATAATCTCCAAATCTGAGGGATCGACTGCAATTACGATGGGCGCTCCAGTCTTCGCCGTTCTAGCTATCGAGGCAGCGAAGTCGCGCTTCGACTGCGCCTTGGGCGAGCCAATCAACAAAGCAAATCCGAAAGCTTGAGGCACCCTGATAATGGCACCGGATTTGGAATCCGCACCAAGCAATCCAAGCTGCTCACTGGCGATTGCCAACTGGGAGTATCGCTCGAGTGACTCTTTACCGGAATAAGGGACGGCCAGTTGATAGTTGCTATTAGGGATGATTGAAATTAAAGAGATACGTTGCATAACCGCTAAGTTTAGGCGGGTGAGTATCTCCAGATGAGTGAGTTATACCGTTTCCACAAACCAATCAGCGAGTTGCAAGGGCTGCCAATGATCGCGATGCTTTCAGGTTTCAGCGATGCCGGAAGCACAATCTCACAGGTCTCGGAGCACCTCTTTGCGAATCTAGATAATGAGTTGGTGAATCGCTTCGACAACGATCAACTCCTGGATTACCGATCTCGTAGGCCGATTCTGTATTTCGAAAAAGACCACATAGAGTCATATGAGCCCGCTACCTTGGGTATCTACCTGATGAAGGACGAAGCAGAGCAGCCCTTCTTGTTTCTCGAAGGTTATGAGCCCGATTTTGCTTGGGAGGCTTTTTCTCAAGCGATCATAGACATTGCTACAGATCTTGAGGTTTCAAGCTTCACGTGGGTTCACTCGATTCCCTTTCCGGTTCCACATACTCGCCCGACGGGAGTTACGGTCTCAGGCAACCGCCGAGACCTAATCGAACGCTTTACCGAGTGGAAACCTCAGACTCAGGTGCCCGGTAACGTCATCCATCTTTTGGAATTCAGATTGTCAAAGCTGGAGTTTCCGAGCGCCGGATTTGTAATGCTTGTTCCACACTATTTAGCGGATAACGAAGTGCCACAGTCAGCCATCACTGGAATCGAACTTATCGCAGCCGCGACACAACTGGTGTTTCCTACCGATGATCTCCGAGAAAAGGCCCGTAAATTTATTGACAAGGTAGATCAGCAAGTGGCGGACAATCCGGACTTGGCAAAGTTGGTGGCATCTTTGGAGCAAGGATATGCTTCAGGTGAAGCGGGTCCTTCAAAGGCTCCAATTGGAAGACCTCTTGCGCAATCTCTCAGTGCAGATCAAATTGCGGAAGAGCTTGAGTCGTACCTGGCCACTGTTCGAAGAAATCAAGAACCAGAGGAATAAATCCACGGGTATTTTGGTTTTTCAACACCTATACGGCAGATTTTGTGGCACAATAAAGCACCAAACCCATGTCTCGTCTTTACCGACTTGACAAGGGTTTAAGTTCTGCCCTGAAGAAGAAGGTAATCATCGCAACTATTTCGAAAGCAAAAGCCAAGGCAACCAAGGCCGCTCCGAAGAAGCGAGCGAGCTCAGGAGCTGACAGCGACGAATCTTCAGACCCCGATGGTGATTTAGATTCAGTAGAGGCCATTGTTGCTGAAGCAGTGGACGCGGTTGATCTGAGCGAAGCTGAAAAACTCAAAGAATCTTCAGACCCCGAAACCGAGAGCATTCAGCTTCCGAGCAATGCCCTGGTGCTTAGTGACGACGAAGACGACATCCCCGTTCAGAACCTAACTATTAGCGGAGCCACTGCCGACCCAGTCAAGGATTACCTCAAGCAAATCGGTAAAGTCGCACTCCTAAACGCGGAACTTGAGGTGGAGCTAGCAAAACGAATTGAAGCCGGTCTATTTGCCGAGGAAAAGCTCGCCATTTCCGAAAACCTTGCCCCAAGTGAGCGGCGAGATTTGAACTGGGTGGTAAAAGATGGTCAACGGGCCAAGAGCCACCTGCTAGAAGCCAATCCCAGGTTGGTCGTTT
>JBDNID010000215.1:0-1098 GCA_041688475.1 Aquiluna sp. | reverse complement strand
TCTCCCACGTTCACTTATTAACTTTCCTTACATGCCGTGCTCTAAGACCCCAGAGAGACATCATCTCCTACCATGTTTGAAGTCTGATGTATTGCTTTCTGGTTCGCGTAGACCACCGGCTCTCTCTACTAAGACCTTTTGTGGGGCTCAATCACTTCAACCTTTCGGCTTACAGCCTGTAATTTCCCTGTCTTACGCTTGATCTATTTTGTTACCTCCATGAACCCAAAGACTCGATATAGGATGGGTGGCATCCCTTTCCACTACTGAACTTTCATCAGTTAGCTAATAAGCGCCTCGTGGCGCACACGCAAGAGGTCTAATACCTTAACTGAAATAAGCGACAAAAATGCACAGTAGAAATACTGTAGTTGCCGGAATTGATTTTTTGAAAGAATCATGGATTTTGATATGCCTGATTATCGCTCCTAACATCAATATTGCTAGTCCAAAAGCAGCAGGTCTTACTAATTCTGGGTAAAATAGCCCGAGGAGCAAAAGAGTTGCGAAAAGGATCTTTAACGTGCCAACTATAAACATAATAGAGCGAGAAAGTCCGTAAGCCGCAAACTCCTCTTGCATATTGGTAGAATGGCCACCTCTCCAATTTGTCGATTTCCCGAATCGGAAAATCCAAACATTATAGATTCCGATAGCTACGATAGCTTGAATGATAGTTCTGACTATTTCAATAGACATGTTATCACCTTTGTTAAAAATTACGAAAAATAACCGTGATAAAATAAAAGTAAACCATAAAGAATCTAGCCAAAACCCATGATCCGGTAAATGAGGTTGCTAGATTCAATCATATGCCTAAAGTTGTTCGAAAAAGAAAGAAAAATTAATAAAGCTCCTCCTTTTAACAGCCCCCAGTAACCAATTACCATAATGAAAATTCTCCAATCTTCCACCCATAAATTATGCATGGCAATAATAAAAACACCTATGAATAGAGCTAATGTCCCTCCAAGTAAGCTTTGAAATTAGCTAGGATGTCATTATACCAAGCACGAAACCGGTCTGGGTGTGAAATGAGCGCAACCCCAACAACGGTCAGATAAATTCCAAAAGCCTTCGCAAAGAGAATAGATGAGG
>JBDNID010000031.1:0-5778 GCA_041688475.1 Aquiluna sp. | reverse complement strand
TCTAGGACCAAAACGAATTCGCAAAACCGTTCACCATTTTTTGATGAAGCAGGTGGGTGGAGACCTAAATCACCGAGGAGATCCGACCGGCGAGGTAATTGCGGTCAGGTGGTTTGCAATGCATGAATTGCATGATGTTTTGGCTCATGACAATGAAAAAAAGATGGTAACCCTGGCCTTGGAGCTTTTGGGTTGAGGCGGGCCATTGCCATATTGGCCGCACTCCTAACTCTTGGGCCTGCGGCCCAAGCGGGTGATGCCGCCCCGCAAATTGTGCCGGGTTCAACAATCAATCTGGTTGCAAGAGACGGCAGAATCCCTGTAACCATTGAAAATCCGACCAATCAAGATCTCGAGCTAACCCTCAAGGGAGTCTCCGGTTCGTTTCGCTTGGAGGTGGTTGAAGGCCAGGTATTCACTGTTGCCGCCAATAGCTCCCAGTTGGCAGAGCTCAGTGTCAGAGCCATCGCCAATGGCCCCGTGGAAATCACCATCTGGCTTGAGCAGTCTGGGCTTCGAATCGGGCAATCTCGGATCCTGACAGTAAATGTGAATTACGACATCGAACTTTTTCTGCTCGTGACTCTCGGAGTTGGCACATTCGCCCTGATCTCGGTGGGCACAATTCGGACGATTGTGAAGCTTCGGAGAGCAAAGTATGAGTGATCTGAATCCCTCGGTGACTAGAAGTTCTCTGATTATGGCCTCTGGCACCATTGTTTCGCGAATTCTGGGCTTTGTGAGAGCGGTCTTATTGGCTGCAGCAATCGGTGTAACAACCGACGCTGCAGACGCTTTCGGCGTTGCCAATCAGCTTCCAAATAACGTTTACGCAATTATCGTCGGTGGGGTTTTGAACGCGGTTCTGGTGCCGCAGCTGGTTAGGGCGCGCTCCCAGGCCGATGGCGGTAAGGGGTACGTTGATCGCTTTGTGACCCTGGCAATAACGGTCTTCTTCACAGTGACTGTAATGTTCACCCTTGCTGCGCCTTTGCTGGTGCAGCTCTACACCTCTGGTTGGACTCAAGATCAACTCGCATTGGCCACAGCCTTTGCCTATTGGTGTTTACCGCAGCTGTTTTTTTACGGGCTGTATTCCATCCTTGGAGAGGTGCTGAACTCAAGAAGCGCCTTCGGTCCATTCATGTGGGCGCCGGTGCTCAACAACCTGGTTTCGATAGCCGGCCTAGTGGCGTTTATTTTGATTTTTGGAGCAGATCCAACGGGCGAGCGAATGGCCCAGATGTGGGGTGCCGACAGGATTTCCCTCTTGGCAGGCAGCGCCACGGTGGGCGTGGCCTCTCAGGCCTTGATTTTGTTGTTCTTTTGGAAGCGAATCGGCTTGGCGCTGCGCCTAAATTTCAGGTGGCGCGGTTTTGGTCTGGGGCCCGCCATGAAAGCGGCCTCTTGGTCGCTCGCAATGGTCTTGGTTACTCAAATCGGCGGTGTGGTACAGACCATGGTCGCCTCCACTGCTGTTGCCGGAAGATCTCCAGGGGCTCCCGCGGTAGCATCGGTTGCCGCGGCAGCAATAGCCTGGTTGATTTTCATGCTGCCGCACTCGGTGGTGACAGTATCCATTGCGACCGCCTACTTCACCCGCATGTCACAGCACGCCGCTGCCGGCCGAATCGCGGAGTTTAAGAAGGATTTGACTACCGGCTTGAGGGTTATTGCACTAGTGAGCGTGATTTCCTCAGCCATTTTGATTCTGGTGGCCTATCCGGTGGCGAGGGTCTTTGTAGGTGAGTACCCAGCCACTGTCGCATTGGGCAATGTAATCATGGCTCTGATGATTGGGCTGGTGCCATTTAGCTTTGTTTATATGATGCAACGGGCCTTTTTTGCCCTGGAGGACACTCGAACCCCATTTATATTCACTTCGATCCAAATAGCCATCCACATCGCGGGATCTTTGACCCTCGGTAGCCTGGTCGAAAAAGAGTGGCTGGTCGTTTCAATTTCCCTGCTGACCGCCGGATCTATTGTGATTCAGGGCGTAATCGCCTATGCGCTTTTGAAAAGACGCATAGGGGAACTTTCGGGTCTTGGGGTTGGAAAAGCTCTAGCGGGTTTCGTGCTTGCCATGATTCCAGCAGCAGCGCTGGGATACTTAACCCTTCAGTGGATTGGTGGCGTGGAAGCGAGGTCCTTCGCGCTTGACTCGGTTCTGAGCTCGGTCGCAGTCAGCGCCTTGGTTTCGAGCGTGACGCTTTTGAGCTATCTCCTTTTGCTCTGGATATTCCGAGTTTCGGAATTGCGTGAGCTTCAAGTGCAGTTGAGAAGTAGGTTAAAGCGGGGCTAAAGCCGGAATGCTGTCCCCGGTAAGAAGTTAGGGAATACATAGATGACCGTCTATGTTTGAACCCTTTGAAGATTGGATCTAATAATGCGCGAAGTCATCATCATCGGTTCCGGCCCAGCCGGTTACACCGCAGCCATATACGCAGCCCGAGCGCTGCTTAATCCGCTCATGATTGCCTCGAGCGTTGAGCCTGGTGGTGAGCTTATGAAGACCACGGACGTGGATAACTATCCCGGTTTTCCCAATGGTCTATTGGGTCCAGACCTAATGGCGGCTTTTCAGGCGCAAGCTGAGCGCTTTGGAACTGAAATTCTTTTTGATGACGTTGTGGAAGTAGATCTAACCGGAGACGTGAAAATAGTTAAGACCGGCAATGGCGAAATTCACGAGGCCAAGGCGGTCATTCTTTCAACCGGAGCCGCCTATCGCGAGCTGGGTTTGCCGAAAGAAAAAGAGCTAAGCGGCCACGGAGTTTCTTGGTGTGCCACCTGCGACGGCTTCTTTTTTAGGGATAAGACGATTGCTGTTGTCGGTGGTGGCGACTCCGCCATCGAAGAAGCCACCTTCCTCACCAAGTTTGCCTCAAAGGTCTACATGATTCACCGTCGCGATAGCTTCCGAGCCTCCAAGATCATGCAAGAGAAAGCCTTTAATAATCCGAAAATCGAAGTTATTTGGAACTCGGCAATCGCGGAGCTCAAGGGCGAGGGCGCTCTAAACGGAGTGGTCTTGGAAAACACCGAGACCGGTGCCAAGACCGACTTGGCTATCGACGGGCTCTTCATTGCGATTGGAAGCGATCCTCGGGTTGGCCTGATTGAAAACCAATTAGAGCTCTCTGAAGATCGCTTCATCAAGGTGGATGGTCGCACCTCGAAGACTTCACTCCCCGGCGTTTTCGCTGCCGGTGACGTGATTGACCCGACCTACCGCCAAGCCATCACCGCAGCCGGTTCCGGCTGCGTTGCCGCCTTGGATGCCGAGCACTACCTCTCAAACTAATAAAGGAGCCTCCAATGTCAGCAATAGACGCAACCAGCGCAACCTTCAAGGCAGAGGTCTTGGAGTCAAACCGACCAGTAATCGTAGATTTTTGGGCACCGTGGTGCGGGCCATGCAAGATGGTTTCTCCGATTTTGGATGAGATAGCTGGAGAGTACCTAACCAAGATCAAGGTGGTCAAAGTAAACGTTGACGAAGAGCCTGATCTTGCTATGGAATACAAGGTCACTGGGATTCCCCTACTTGGAGTTTTTCACGAAGGTAAATTGGTGAAGCAGCTTGTTGGTGCAAGGCCCAAGGCAGCGATTGTGTCAGAACTCAGTGAATTTCTGAACTAAAGCCCTACAGCAGAGCACTTCTAGTGCCGTTAGCCAAGTAAACTTACGAAAAAACTTGGAGAGTTCAAATGCCACAGACGCGCTCGGGAAGTGTTACTAACTTCGATGCATGGAAACATGCCTACGCGTCTCGAGCGGCAAACCTCTCAGTTTCCGAGGTAAGGGCGCTCTTCGCGGTTGTTTCTAGACCAGAGGTGGTTTCCCTTGCTGGCGGGATGCCGGACGTGTCGGCTTTAGACGGCGAAACGATTGAAAAAGCTTTCCTTTCAATGATGTCCTCCAAAAAGAACTACGCCCTGCAGTATGGCGGCGGCCAAGGTGATCTTCGGCTGCGTGAGCAGATCCAAGAGATCATGGCCTTGGATGGTGTTCATGGCTCAGTAGAGGACATCACCATTACCACCGGTTCTCAACACGGTTTAGAGCTAATCGCGGACCTTTTCTTAGACGCCGGTGACGTGGTTTTGGTCGAGGCCCCATCTTATGTGGGGGCAGTGGGCATATTTAGGCACAAAGAAGCTCACATCGAGCATGTTTTTACAGACGCGCAAGGAATTTCTCCAGAGGCACTAACCGAATCTGCTGATCGGCTTAGGGCTGAGGGTAAAAAAATCAAGCTGCTTTATGTAGTGCCAAACTTTGCCAACCCATCGGGTGTGACACTTTCTGCTGAACGCAGAGCTAAAGTGCTTGAAATTTGCAAAGAACGTGGGATTTTAATTGTGGAAGATAACCCCTACGGGCTTTTGTACTTTGATCAAAACCCCCGGCTGCCATCGCATCGCTTGACAGTGAGAATGTGGTTTACCTCGGGAGCTTTTCGAAGATTCTGTCCCCAGGCCTAAGGGTCGGCTACGTATTAGCTCCGCCCGCAATTCGAGAAAAGCTAGTGCTTGCAAATGAGTCGGCCATTTTGTCCCCCGCCAGCTTCGCTCAGATGCTGGTAAGTGAGTATCTTTCGATTTCGGACTGGCAGGGACAAATTGAAACCTTTCGCCAGCTTTATAAGACCAAGCGTGATGCAGCATTAGAGGCATTGGCGCAGTATTTGCCGAGAATAGAAACGACGGTACCCACTGGTGGGTTCTTTCTGTGGCTTACGCTTCCCGAAGGCTTAAATAGCAAGGAAATGCTGCCTTTAGCGGTTAATGAGCTTGTTGCCTACACCCCAGGAACGGCTTTTTATGGCGACGGTCGGGGCGCTAACAACATCAGGGTTTGCTTCAGCCACCCAACCGCTGAAAACGTGAAAGTTGGCATCAAAAGACTCTCGAATGTTGTGAACTTGCAGCTAGATCTGCTCGATACCTTCAGCTCAAAGGACTAAACATGTTTCCTCATGTTTTAGTGCTCGCCGGCGGAATCTCACACGAGCGTGATGTGTCGATGAAATCCGGTCGCCGAGTCGCGGATGCCCTCACTGATGCTGGTGCTCGGGTGGAGCTGCGCGAACCGGACGCCGAGCTAATTGGTCACCTAATGGCAGATCGACCAGATGTGGTTTGGTCAACACTGCACGGAACGGTTGGAGAGGACGGTACGCTCCAAGACCTATTGCACTTGGCAAATATTCCTTTCATCGGCTCGATGGCAGACTCGGCCCGACTCGCTTGGAATAAGCCAATTGCAAAGACGCTGGTGAAAAGACGAGGAATCGACACCCCGGATTCAATTACCTTGCCCAGGTCGACTTTTAGGGAGCTCAACGCTGAGGCGGTCTTGGCACTGGTTGCCAGCGAAGTCGGGTTTCCCCTAATAGTTAAACCGGCCCAAGGCGGTTCTGCCCAAGGGGTTTCCAAGGTGACAAAAGCATCGGATTTTGCGAAAGCAATGGTTGACGCTTTTGTTTACTGCGACCAGGTTCTTATCGAAAGATACATAGAGGGTACGGAGCTTGCAGTCAGCGTGGTTGATTTAGGGCTAGGCCCCAGAGCTCTTCCAGCGATTGAGGTCGAGCCGCTGAGCGGTGAGTTTGGCTATAGCGAGCGTTACACACCTGGGGAGAGTAACTATTACGTCCCCGCCAGGCTGGGACAACCGGAGTTACAAAAAGCCGGTGACACAGCAGTGGCCGCCTTTGAAGCGCTGGGCCTTAGAAACCTGAGCCGGATCGATTTGATTGTTGATAAGGAC
>JBDNID010000214.1:0-2051 GCA_041688475.1 Aquiluna sp. | reverse complement strand
GAGGCCGCGGTTAGCAAGATGCCAACCGTTGGCTTTTGGTTTTGGTAGATGTCATTGGGTTTGTAGTAGTTCACAAATGCCATGGTTTGATTTGGTTGTCTAAAACTTGTCAGTGACTTATGAAGCTCATCGGCATCATCGGGCATCACAACAGAGTGGGTTACGGTTCCTTTAGGAAGTGGCCTAGAGAGCACGGCATAGATTGCGACCCCAGAACAACTCCTGCGCTTCGCAATCTTGGTTGGGCGCTCTCTGATGAGCGAATTTGTAATGGCGTCATCCAGTGAGCTGACGATGATATCTGCGCGGTATTTACCAAGGGTTGTGGTGACCATGCCCTGAGCAATCTTTGTCACCGGCTCGTTGAGCCGGATTTCGACCCCGGCTTCCTTAGCAATCTTGGCCAATAGCTGGGCGATCATGTTCATGCCACCTTTGGGAACCCTGATGCCCTCGTGAGCCATGATTGCGGTGATGGTGGCAAAAAGAGCCAGGGTGTCCTTGGGGGCAACCCCTGCGTTCAACGTGTGGATGGCGATGATCTCTTTGAGATCCTCAGCCATCCAGTCAAGTGAGTCGATATAGCTTTGGGCGTTGAGATTGACCCCGTAGACCTTTAGAAGTTTTCCTAAAGCGGGCAGAGTGCTGAGGTCATTGGGGGAGCTGGTTAGAAGTTTTAGAATCGCACCACTTAGATCCGAATGCGAACTCTCAAACTTCTTCCAATCCTCGGCAAAGGGTTGACCCTCAAGAATCGGAAGGGTGACCTGGTGCTCCTTATAAAAGTATTTGCCAACCTCGGCTAAAGACAAAAGCTCGGGCATTTGCGTTTTGGTCTTGGTACCGAGGCTGTCATAGGTCGCTAGCACTTGGCCCAAGACCTCGGGGAAGGTTAGTAGTGAGGGACCAGTATCAATAATCTGACCACCAAGTTCGATGCGGCGGCTCTTGCCGCCGATCCAGGAGTTGGCTTCTAGCAGAATTACCGGGCTGCCGGCCTTGGCTATCAGAGCGGCGCTCGCAAGACCCGAGAGTCCGGCTCCGATGACTACGACTTGCCTAGGCATTTAGTACCATCCCATCGAGATTGCAAAAACTAGTTGAACCCCCGCCACAGTTCCTGCGACATAGGGAAAAGCGATGGAGTATTTATAAAGATCGTGTGCCTTTTCGGGGGTCGGGTTTTTATAGACTCCCCAAACCAATAAGAATGCCAAGACGGCATTAGCTATCGCCACTGGGATATTCACTATCGCGAAACAGATGGTTGATACCGACCACCAGATGCCAGACCAAATCGCTGTCTTTTTTGCACCAAGGTGAACTGCGGTGGTGATGATGCCGGTGTCACTGTCTTGTGGGATGTCCTGGATGGCGTCATAGGCGTGCTTGGCGATCGACCAGGCCATCAGACCGATAACCGCCCACCACACTGGTTCGACACCCAGTGCCAGTGGCACAAATGCCAGTGGGAAGGCGTAGTCGGTGTTTGAAAAAGCATCTAGGTATTTTCTGGCCTTGAAGCGCAGCGGGGGTGCTGAATAGAAGGTGAAGAAAAGCGAATAGGCGAGCATCCATAGAACTGCCGCTAGCGGCAGAGTGAATGCAAAGTAGACCAGGAAGGGAACATTGGTTGCGATTACTGCAATCCAAATTGGCTTTACCTCTTTGGGGGAGATGTGAGCACCTTCATAACCGCCCTTGCGGGCGTTTATGTTGTCGGTTTCTTGGTCGAAGATGTCGTTAATGCCGTAGATCAAAAGATTAAAGGGGAAGGTCACCCAAATAAGGATTGGCAGTACCTGCCAATCCCAGATAAAACCGGCCAGCCACATGCCCATGACGGTCGTGCCAATGGTGTTCACCCACAGCACGGGCCTAGAGATTATTAGCAGGCGTTTTAGCACTCGGTAAGCCTAAACGAACTTATCCATAGATTCGGTTCTAGTAGCACTGGACCTAGCGGTCTAATTTTTAGTTATGCGCTCTGCGATTAGCTTGCAAGGGGCAAAACCCAGTTTCCAAGCTAGCCAAACGGGGAGACCAAGTCG
>JBDNID010000213.1:0-1285 GCA_041688475.1 Aquiluna sp. | reverse complement strand
AGTAATATAGAGTCCATGACCAAACTGGGTAAATCCATTTCTTTCCTTCTCGCTGGGTTGCTGGTAATTGTGCCGGCTTTCTCGCAAAGCGAAGAAGATCTCGACAAGGCTATGAAGACGGTTGGCAAGACCATGGGTGAATTGCGCAAGGCCAATGAATCAAAAGACGCCACCGCTCTGAAGGCTGGTGGTCAGGTGCTGGTAGATCAGTTCACCATTTCCGCCAAGTTCTGGGCTGCCCACAAGATGGCCGATGCCACTGAAATGAACGGCAAGACTATAACCGCTGCCAAAGCTCTGGCCGCAGGCACTGGAGAATTCGCCGCAGTTGGCGCCACCTGCAAGGGTTGCCATGACCTCTATCGCGAAAAGCTCGCCGATGGCAGCTACAAGCTCAAGATGAGCCACTAAAACTAGTTCTGGTTTCTAAGTTTCAAACAGTGGGCTCGATGATTGCACTCATCGAGCCCGCTGAGTTTTCCATCCGGTGGTCCGGCCCATAGGCGATGATCTGGTCACGTGCAAATTCAGCCATCGGCAATTCAACCGTCATCAATACCGTGCGCCCCTTCTCATCTACCTCCGAGGCGTGATTGAGGGCCTGCTGAAAGCTGAAGAAAAACAACTTCTGCAGCATCTCGATCACATAGTCGTAGGTGTGGGAATCATCGTCGAGAAGCACAACACGAAACAGAGGCTCATGCGCCTCTAATGATTCGCGTTCCAGTTCGGGTGTTACAGCGGCTCCAGCCATGCACGTATCAGAATCGCACGATTGCCAAGCATTTAGCGAAAGGTGCGAAGCTTTTCTTCTCCTAAATGAGGCGTATGGTTGAATCCCGACAGCGACCAGCCACTTGGGCGCCGCTTGAAAATAGTAAATGAACTGTTGTGCAGGCTACCGGCTAGCTCGAAGACTTGCTTTACCTGAGCGTCGAAAAGTTTTGCGGTGCTGATGCCAATTGGCGTGGCAGAACTGACAAGGGCCACCCTGCCTGCCGAATCGAGTTTGTCGAGGTTTGCAAATGCCCCCAAGATACGTTGGTGAAAATCGCACCAAGTTTCGCAATCCACTGAAAATCGATTCTCGATCCACGCCCTTACTACCAGAAGGTCACTCGGTTTCCATGCCCTGTGCACCGGGTGTGCGGGGTCTGCCGCCTCAGCCGACATGCTCTCAAACTCGCGGCGAAAGACATCGTCAACCGCCGCAAGATTGGGAGCGATCGACGCATAAACTGCGTCAAGATCAAATTCGTTCCACTCCGGATCGGCAATGGCTGTT
>JBDNID010000212.1:0-1652 GCA_041688475.1 Aquiluna sp. | reverse complement strand
CCCGCTAGAGCCAGCTCGAAAGCTAAATTGATAGCTAGCGAGGTTTTGCCGCTTCCTGCGCTGCCCCAAGAGCTCACGAGCTTCCCGCTGAAAGTGTTGGAGGCAAGCTTGAGCGCCGGCGCCGCCGACTTCGCTTGCTCAAGAATCTTCATCATTGCTCCAAAACGAACAGGTCAGTATCTGCCGCTACCGCTTCCAGCACGAGGGTTGCCTCCGCAAAGCTAAGAATCAGCTCAACCTCGGGAAAATCTGCTGCGAATAGACCCTCGCCGAAAGTCACTTCGGTGACTTCGGAGCGCTCCACGATTCTTTGAGACTCAAAACCGGACTCAGTTTCAACCACCTGCCAAATTGATACCCAAGTGCCGGGTTGGACATTGGTTGAAGGCTTGAGCCCCGGGACGAACCTGATGGAGGTCATTCCTGGCGCGAAAAACTCTCTTAAACTGCGAGCTGGCAGTAGCTCACCCGCGGGTATTAGCCTTGTGACGCTCGCGTCAGCGATTAGCTCCTTGGGGCCCAGGTAGCTTTGGGCTGATAATCCCAGATCCAGGCTTATCAAAGTGAAGTCCGCCATCGAAATTGAGGCTCCGGGCTTGAGATCAATTGCGGCGACCAAATACTGCGGCAATGGCCGATTCAATGCTGACACCGCCAATGCCACCGCGATGAAACCCATCCCCGCGCTCAACCAAGCCCAGTTCGGAATCCTTCTTCGCAAAACTTTTGCCATTGCAGCTCCTTATGTCAATCACAGACAGTGGCAGAAAGATTGCGAAAAAGTTTTTAGTTATCCACAGGCGAAAATTTCACTAATTCGATACTTTGCTGAGCCAGCCACGCAATACCCTGCTTGGTTGCCACTCGAAGCCAATCATCAGAAACATTCAGTAGCCAGAAGTTTTCCTGATCAGATTCTGGGCACTCAATCAAAACCGGTTGTTTTTGAACGGCGAGTAATTCCAGCAAAGTGATTTCGGTTCTTATCGGCAAATTGGGGCTCAGGATCCTGAGAATCTTCGAGGTGGGCACAGCAATCAGACCCAGACTGCTCATGCCACAAATAAAGTCTTTGCCAAGATAAGCCTTATCGATTGCTACGTCTATTTTTCCGGTCACTACCCTTGCGCTATGGGGTGCCTTGGGTTGACTCAGCTCAGAGAACTGATCTTCAAGTTCGGTTAGAAAATTCATGGTGGCAAGTATGGGCCCCAAAGCTGTCCCCAGAAAGTTATCCACAGGGAGGAAAATAAGGCTTCCAATATTCCGAAATCTTCAACAAACTCGTAGAAATATTAAAAATTCGATGGAATGCGAGGGTAGAAAATGCTAAAACAAGAAAGAGTTGAGGTAAGGAATCCGGATCCAGCAGCGTTTTTTGCACAAATCGGAGCCGCCTACGTCGAAGTGTTAGCAGGAGTCAGGAGGCCCGAGCAGCTTGCTCGCTGGCTATCGGATCGCACCTACTACGACATTTGCCAAAGAGTGAAGCGCCAATCTGCGCAGCGTCAACTCACCGGAACTAAGCTGCGGCCAGACGTTTTTGTAAAAAAATCACAGACTTTTCTAACCGATGTGGGCGCCTACCAAGCGGTGGTAGTTCTCAAGATTTCAGGCTCGACTCGGGCAGTTTCAATCCGAGCCGAGCAAAT
>JBDNID010000211.1:0-2965 GCA_041688475.1 Aquiluna sp. | reverse complement strand
TTTCGGCGATTATGCGGCGCACTGGAAAAGGCGAAGACAGCGACTCGTCGATTCGCGTGGGCGAACTGGAAATCAACGAGGACGCTCACGAGGTTTCTGTAGCTGGCCAGGTTGTGGACCTCTCCCCAACCGAATACCAACTCTTGAGATATTTGGCATCGAACCCGAATCGAGTGCTCACCAAGGCACAGATCCTCGATCACGTTTGGGAGTATGACTTCAACGGAGAAATGGGTATCGTAGAGAGCTATGTTTCTTATCTGAGAAAGAAACTGGACCCGCTAAGCCAGGAACCACTAATTGTCACTAAGCGCGGTGTTGGATACTTATTGAAAGGCCCTAAAGGCTAAAACTTGAAACCCAAGATGCTCGCGATCTGGGAGCGCATTTCGCTCCGATCCAAGCTCACCGCTTTAGCGGTGGGTCTTATTGGTCTTTTGCTAGCAGTCTCCAGTGCTGGAACCGTTGCACTTTTATCCACATATCTCCAGCAAACTACCGATGCACTTTTGATTTCCACCGCCAACTCGCTCAGCGGCGAAAATCCTCTTCAGCTTGAACGAAGGGTTAGCTCCGGAGACCTCGCACTTCCTTCGTTGCCGAGCGATTATTACATTGCCATCTTGGATGCCGAAGGTAACCAATTCCTAGGCCTAGTGTCCGCCTCTGGTGGCGGTCGAGCCGTGCCTAATTTTTCTTTTTTAGCGCTAGACGCGGTAGCCGCAACCGAAGCAACGCCATTTGATGTTGCAGTAGAAGTCCAGGGCGGCCTGGACGCTCATTGGCGAATGGTTGCGATCCCCCTAACACGCGCAAATGGTTCCGTCGCGGTTGCCTTGCCTACGAGCTCAAACCGCCAAATCATTGCGCAATACGGAGTGATTGGCGCAAGATTCGGAATCTTCCTGCTCGTAGTTTCTGGCCTGAGCATCTGGCTGACCATAACTTCGGCACTCAGACCGCTCAAAGAAGTGGAGCGCACAGCTTCCGCTGTGAAGGCCGGCAAGTTCAGCTCCAGACTGGTCGAAAGACACGGTAAAACCGAGATTGGCAGGCTCAACGGAGCCTTAAACAGCATGCTAGATAGCATCGAGAGTGCTGTCTCAGGAAAAGATAGGACCCTGAATCAGATGAGGAGGTTTGTCTCTGACGCGAGCCATGAGCTCAGAACTCCCCTTGTCACGGTGCGCGGCTACGCAGAGCTTTATCGCATGGGTGCTATTAAAAAACCCAAAGACATTGCCGAAGCAATGCAGCGAATCGAATCCGAGGCAATCCGCATGAGTGGATTGGTTGAGAGCCTGCTCACCCTCACCCGCCTGGACGAGGTTGGCTCACTGAACAAAGAACGTCACAACCTGGTGGAACTGGGAAGGCAAGTGATGAAGGACGCCTCAGTGGCCAACCCGAATGTAAATTTCGAACTAGAAACCACCAACGAATCAATCGAAATCCAGATTGACGCCGATCGGATGAAGCAGGTTCTAACCAACTTGGTTGCAAATGCCGCTCGCTTTACCCCGAAAGAGTCCGAGGTTCGAGTACGAATCAAGGCCCAGTCCGAGAGCGTTTTAGTGCAGGTGATTGATCACGGTGAAGGAATCCCTGAGCCGCTTCGAGAAAAAATCTTTGATCGTTTTTACAGGGTGGATAGCTCTCGAAATCGAGACACTGGGGGCTCAGGACTCGGCCTGGCAATCGCAAGCGCAATTGTGACGAGCCACCAGGGCAAAATTTGGGTATCCGAGACCAAAGGTGGTGGGGCGACTTTTGAGTTTGAACTTCCCTCCACACCCTCAATAAGCAAGACCTAACTCACAGTTTCAATTTTTTATAAGCGCGAATAGCGCGTCAACCACAAACTTTGGGAATGACTTATTTCTCAGTAGATTCAGAACGAGTGCTCGCAGCAAACGGCGCGATCCAAGCCACCATCACACGCCTGCAAGGCGAAATTCAGGGGCTACAAGGCCAACTTCTCTCGCTAAACGATACCTGGCAAGGCCAAGCGGCCATGAGCTTCCAGGACCTAGTCCAGCGCTGGAAGGTCACATCTGACTCTGTAGAGGCTCAGTTGGGACAGATAGGACACGCTCTGGCGGTAGCTGCAGGCCAATACTCCGAAATCGAGCAGGCCAATCAGCGACTTTTCCTTTAAAAAAAGCAGGGAGGCTTCCGCCTCCCTGCTTTTTTGGTTCGAACTAACTAGAAGTCCATACCACCTGATGGATCAGATGGCATTGCGGACTTTGGCTCTGGTCGCTCTGCGACCACTGCCTCAGTAGTGAGGAACAATCCGGCAATCGAAGCGGCATTCTGCAATGCAGAGCGGGTGACCTTTACTGGATCATTAATACCCGCTGCAAGCATGTCAACATACTCGCCGGTGGCGGCGTTCAGACCGTGACCCGCAGGAAGGTTTGCGACCTTCTCAGCAACAACACCTGGCTCTAGGCCAGAGTTGATGGCGATCTGCTTTAGCGGAGCTGAAACGGCTACGCGAACGATTTCTGCACCAGTTGCCTCATCACCAACTAGGTTTAGATCCTTAAACGCAATCAAGGAGGCCTGAAGAAGCGCTACGCCGCCACCGGCGACAATGCCTTCTTCAACAGCTGCCTTAGCATTGCGGACCGCGTCTTCAATGCGGTGCTTACGCTCTTTTAGCTCAACCTCAGTTGCGGCTCCAGCCTTGATAACTGCGACACCGCCGGCCAGCTTTGCTAGGCGCTCCTGAAGCTTCTCGCGGTCGTAGTCAGAGTCTGTGGCTGCGATCTCGCGACGAATCTGCTCAACGCGGCCCTTGATCTGCTCTGGGTCTCCAGCACCTTCAACAATGGTGGTCTCATCTTTGGTGATTACCACCTTGCGGACGCGGCCCAGCATGGCTAGATCCGTGTTCTCGAGCTTGAGGCCTACCTCTTCTGCAATAACCTGACCACCGGTCAAGATTGCAATGTCTTGC
>JBDNID010000030.1:0-10048 GCA_041688475.1 Aquiluna sp. | reverse complement strand
TCGACCCGCGGCCTCGCGCAATGCAGCGGACCGATTGGTTTTCTCCCAGGTGAATTCAGGTAGCTCTCTGCCAAAGTGGCCATAGGTGGCGGTCTTGGCATAGATCGGGCGGCGCAGGTCAAGCTCACGAATAATCGCTGCGGGTCTTAGGTCGAATACCTCAGCAACTGCTCTTTCTATACTCTGCAGATCCGTGCGCTCTGTCCCAAAAGTTTCTATGAATACTGCGACCGGTTTTGCAACGCCGATGGCGTATGCGACTTGAATCTCGACTCGGTCCGCCAATTCCGCAGCCACGATGTTCTTGGCCACCCAGCGCATTGCATAGGCGGCGGAGCGATCAACTTTCGAGGGGTCCTTACCGCTGAATGCGCCGCCACCGTGACGGGCCATGCCTCCGTAGGTGTCGACGATTATCTTGCGTCCGGTGAGACCCGCGTCGCCTTGCGGTCCGCCGATAACGAAGCGACCGGACGGATTAATGATGAACTTTGCGTCCTGATAATCAAGTCCGGAATCTGTCAGCACTGGGCGAATCACGCGGTCTAAGACCAGGTTCGCGAGATCTTCCTGTTTGGCGTCCTGGTGATGCTGGGTCGATAAAACCACGGTGTTAATCGAAACTGGAACTGACCCCTGATAGTTCACAGAAACTTGGGCTTTGCCATCTGGCCTTAGAACTCCGTTGTCCAGTTCTTTTCTAACGCTTGCCAGGGCCTGGGTGATTTTATGCGACAGCAAAATTGGCATTGGCATTAGGGTTGGGCTCTCGTTGGTTGCGTAGCCAAACATCATGCCTTGATCGCCCGCACCGGGAACGCTGTCGGCATCTTTGGCACCCGAACGAAATTCAAGAGCCTGATCTACACCGCTGGCAATGTCGGGCGACTGGGCCCCAATTGATACCGAGACCCCGCACGAGTTTCCGTCAAAGCCGACTTCGGAGGAGTTGTAGCCAATGTCTAAAAGCTTCTGTCGAACCAGGTGAGGAATTTCCACATAACCAGAGGTTGTTACCTCACCGGCTATGTGGACCAATCCGGTAGTAACCAGAGTCTCAACGGCCACTCTGGCTTTGGGATCTTGCTCGAGCATGGCATCCAAGATGGTGTCACTGATTTGATCACAGATCTTGTCGGGGTGGCCTTCAGTTACTGATTCGGAGGTAAAGGTTCGTAGCGTCATGACCGAGAGTTTACATTGCGATCCTAAAGCTCTTCTGAAATCTTTTCGATTATTGATTGGGCGACCAGGTCTTTTGACCCTTCGAGGTAGAAAGATGTGGTTCGAGTCACGTAGTGAACTTGAGTGTCCGAAGATTCAAGTGCCGACAAGGAATTTCCGATTACAACGGATAGTCCCTTGTGTTCAAGTTTCTTCCTTGAAGCCTCTACGAGCTCATCCCCCGAGGTCTCAGAAAGCGCAAAGCCGATTGAAAATGTCTTCGGATAATTCCTTGCGAATTCAGCAATCAGGTCTTTGGTGGGTATCAATTCGAGCGTCATTCCCGCTGAACGGCTCAGTTTCCCAACATGGGGCTCGGCAACCTGATAATCGCTGACCGCAGCAGCCATAATCAAAACATCGGTTTCTTTATCCATGGCTGCCTGCAGTTCAAGAACTGAGCTGACTTCTACCACCGTGATCCCCTTGGGGATTGGAGTGTTTAGGTTGCAGGCGATCAGCGTGACTTTGGCACCTTGATCCGATGCCGCGCTGGCAAGCGCAACACCCATCCGACCGGATGAAGAATTTCCTATGAACCGCACTGAATCTATCGGCTCCCTGGTGCCGCCAGCGGTTATCGTCACAGACTTACCTGACAGTCGCTGCCGTCCGAAAATAAACTCCACAATGTCTTTGGTCTCAGGAAGACGACCGGCCCCAGAGTCTTTACCGGTTAGCCGTCCAGAGGCTGGAGGCATGATTTTTATACCTCTAGAATTTAGGGTTTTCACGTTTTGCTGAGTGGCTGCATTAAGCCACATTTCGGTGTGCATCGCTGGGCAAATTACGACCGGAGCGTTGGAGGCCAATATTGCATTTAGTAAGAGATCATCGGCAATTCCGGCTGCGAGTCGTGCCATGAAGGAAGCGGTAGCCGGAGCTATCACAATCAAATCGGCCTGAGCTCCTAGCTCAACGTGTCTCACCTCGGCAACATCGTGGTACATGTCGATGTCGATTTTCTTCCCGGAGAGTGATTCAAGAGTGGGAAGACCGACGAATCTAAGAGCATTCTGGGTCGGAACAACCTCGACCTCGTGCCCCAATTCGCCAAAAGCGCGAATGAGATTGGCAGCCTTATAGGCAGCTATTCCACCGGTTATGCCAAGCAGAATGCGCAATTTAATTACCTAGTCGTTTTTGTTCTGGACTAACTTATTAGCAAAAATCTCGTGAAGCGCAATGCTCAATGGCTTGTCATCGATGCTGGAGTCCACAAGTGGCCCTACGTAATTGAACAGGCTTCCTTCATGCAACGCGCTGTAGTACTCGTTGATCTGTCTGGCGCGCTTCGATGCGAAGATCACAAGCTCGTAGTTTGAGCCAACCTTCTCCAGCACCTCGTCGATTGGCGGTGAAACAATTCCTTCAAGCTTTTGCATCATTTTCCTCTTTCAAATTCCCTGACCAATTCAATAATTTCCAAGGCGCAAGTTTCAAGATTCGCATTGGTCAATTGTTGATCAAACTCCCCCGCAGCCAATAATTCCTTGCGAGCAGTCAATAGTCTAGTTTGAATCTGGGGTTCTGTCTCGGTTGCCCGGTTCCGCAATCTGAATTCGAGCTCTTCCCAGTTGGGAGGAGCGATGAAAATCGTCAATGCTTCTGGAACGCGCTTTTTAATCTGCCTGGCACCCTGAAGGTCAATCTCGAGCAGCAGGTGCTTTTTGATAGTCTCTGCGCGAGTCAGCTCGTGAAGAGGAGTGCCGTAGTAATTATCCTTGTGCACAATCGCATATTCCAGCAGCTGATTGGTTGTGATTAGCTTTTCAAACTCGAGTTTGGTGATGAACTGATATTGAACCCCATCAATTTCTCCTGGTCTTGGCCCGCGAGTAGTAGCCGAGACTGAGAGCGTGAAGTCCGCCTCGTGGTCAAGAATGTATTGCACCAAGCTTCCTTTACCGACCCCGGCAGGCCCAGCAATAACTACCAGGCTCAAAGCAGGTCCTTGAGCTTTTGAATCTGGTCGGAAAGACCGGCGATGCCGAATTGGGTGATGTCCCTCGAGACATTAGCGACGACTCTTTGGCTACTAGCTCCAAAAATTTCTTTTAGATTTTCTATATTCCCGCCTTGAGCACCGAAACCCGGAGCCAATATGGGAACCTGAATATCCTCGGCTTTTAGAAACTCGATTCCCAACTCAGCGAAATTTTGCGTGGCTCCGATGACCACCCCCAAATCACCGTTCCCGAGTTTCTGGGCAGCTCGAATGACGCTGGCAGCGACCGATTCTCCATTAATTTGAGCACTCTGAACCTCTTTGGCTTCGGGGTTGCTAGTGGCTGCAAGCATGAAAAGCCCACCGTTCACGTCACGGGCATAATCCAAGGTCTCTAAAAGCGAGCTGGGCCCCAAATAGCCAGAGACCGTTAGAGCATCAGATCGAAGTGGCGAATCATCGCCGAACCATGCCTGCGCGTAACCGAACATTGTTGAGCCGATGTCCCCGCGCTTGGCATCGGCAATGACTAATAGATCAGCTTGCCTTGCGCGAATCAGGACTTCCTCTAGAGCCAAATATCCAGCAGAACCGAACCGCTCAAAAAAACTAACTTGCGGTTTTACCATGCCAACTTCGCCGCTAGCGGCATCGACAATTCGAAAGCCGTACTCTCTAGCCCCCGCGGCGCTATTGAGCAAATTCCAGCCCTCAAGCTGTGAATCACTTGGATCAATCCCGACGCAAAGTTGGGAGTGGCTCTGAAAAATCATTGTGAGACGATCCATAAAGCTAACCATGAATAAGGTTCTTGCGATCCAGCGCATGCTCCTGCAGGGACTTAACTCTAAAAGCTCCTTCACGAACTACTTCAAATGAACCTATTGCTGCGCTCAGCTGAGCGACAGTTGTGAATATGGGCTTATCCGCGGCGGTAGTCGCCGCCCTAATTTCGTAGCCGTCAACTCTGGCATTCGCCCCAGATGGAGTGTTTACCACAACGTCAACCTCATTGTCGGTGATCATATCCACAATTGACCGGACCCCAGAAGTCGCTTCCGAGTGCTTAACTACTGCCTCGGCCTTAATTCCATGCCTGGCCAGAAGTTTGGCCGTTCCACTTGTTGCAAGAATTCGATATCCAAGTTGCGCAAGCCTTCTAACCGGCAGTAATGCCTGAGGCTTATCCCGATCGGCTACGGACACGAATACCGTTCCGCTGATCGGCAGTGCTGAGCCAGCAGCGGCTTGAGATTTAGCGAATGCGGTTGGGAAATCGGAGTCGATACCCATAACCTCCCCTGTTGAACGCATCTCGGGACCCAAAAGCGAATCCACAAATCTTCCATCACTTGTTGCAAAGCGCTTGAAGGGCAGAACGGCTTCCTTGACCGAGATGGGGGTTCCGGCGGGCAGGTCTTTACCATCCACCGATGGCAGACCTCCCGCTCCGACGATTTCCGCAATCGTTGTCCCAGCCATAACCAGGGCTGCGGCTTTGGCAAGAGTGATTCCAAGCGCTTTTGATACAAAGGGCACGGTTCGAGAGGCTCTTGGGTTTGCTTCGAGGACGTAAAGAACATCAGCTGCCAGCGCGAACTGAACGTTGAGTAAACCCCTCACGTTCAGACCCTTTGCAATTCGCTCGGTCGCCTCAGCAACTCTGTGAATTTGAGAATCGCTCAGGGTTATTGGCGGCAGTGTGCAGCTCGAGTCGCCGGAGTGAATCCCCGCCTCCTCGATGTGCTCCATGATGCCTCCGACATATAACTGCTGGCCATCGTAAATTGCATCGATGTCAATCTCGATTGCATCATCCAAGAAGCGATCTACTAATAACGGGTGCTCCGGATCCACAAGCGCATGTTGAGCAATTCTTTCGAAGTAGCCATCGAGACCAGCCTCGTCATAGACAATCTCCATGCCTCGACCACCGAGAACAAAGCTCGGCCTTACTAGAACCGGGTAGCCAATTCGTTGCGCCGCTGTTACTGCCTCATCGAGGTTGGTGGCCATGCCGTTTGCTGGAGCCCGAAGCCCAGCTGCATTCAGAATCTCCTGAAATTGTCCGCGCTCTTCGGCACGATCGATATTTTCGGGCGTAGTTCCAAGAATTGGCACTCCGGCGGCCTCGAGGCCTTTCGCAAGACCGAGTGCCGTTTGCCCACCCAGTTGAACAATTACCCCAAGGAGCTCACCGGATTGGGATTCGGCATGAATTACTTCGAGCACATCCTCGAGAGTGAGAGGTTCGAAATAAAGCCGGTCGGATGTGTCGTAGTCCGTTGACACAGTTTCAGGATTGCAATTAATCATTATGGTTTCGTAACCAGCGTCTCCAAGGGCAAAAGCTGCGTGCACACAGGAGTAATCAAATTCGATGCCCTGGCCAATCCGATTGGGCCCACTGCCTAATATCACGATCTTCTTGCGATCCGTGGGCACCACCTCGCTGCGTTGCTCATATGAGCTGTAATGATAGGGAGTCAGGGCTGGGAACTCGCCGGCGCAGGTATCCACAGTTTTATAGACCGGCCTAAGGCCCAGTTGATGCCTGAGCTCTCGCACCTGTATCTCGGTTAGCCCTCTGAGCTCCGCTATTTGGTCATCAGAGAAGCCGTGCTCTTTAGCCTTTTTTAGTGTTTTCCTATCAAGTTCCGGGGCCGATTTAACAAAGGCGGCAATTTCATTAATTAGAACAATTTGGTCTATGAACCAAGGGTCTATTTTGGTCGCCTCGAAAACTTGGTCGGCGGATGCACCTTTATAAAGGGCCTGCTGCACCTGCACCACTCGCTCATCAGTAGACCGGCTCATTAATGACAGAAGCTCTTCAACCGAACGAGATTCATTTCCGAAATGGAATGAGCTCCCGCGCTTTTCTAGAGATCGAAGTGCCTTCTGGAGTGCCTGAGAGAAGGTGCGGCCAATCGCCATTGCCTCCCCCACACTCTTCATCGTGGTGGTAAGGGTGGTGTCCGCCGCGGGGAATTTCTCAAATGCGAAACGGGGAACTTTCACCACTACATAGTCGAGGCTGGGTTCAAAACTAGCTGGAGTAACTCCGGTGATATCGTTTGGAATCTCGTCGAGGGTATAACCAATCGCAAGCTTCGCTGCAATTTTGGCAATTGGAAAACCGGTGGCCTTGGAGGCTAGGGCGGAGGACCTCGAAACTCTTGGGTTCATCTCAATAACTACGAGACGACCGTCAGCCGGATCCACGGCGAACTGAATATTGCAACCACCGGTGTCCACGCCAACCGCTCGAATGATTTCAATGCCAACATCGCGCATGTTCTGATATTCGCGGTCGGTCAGGGTTAGAGCGGGAGCCACGGTGATCGAGTCCCCGGTGTGGACTCCTACAGGGTCAAAGTTTTCGATGGAACAAACCACAACCGTGTTGTCGTTTGTGTCGCGCATCATCTCTAATTCGAACTCTTTCCAGCCCAAGATCGATTCTTCTAAAAGCACTTCGCTTGTTGGGGAAGCTTGAATTCCTGCTCCCCCGATTCTGCGCAGGTCCTTTTCGTCGTATGCGATTCCTGACCCGAGCCCACCCATGGTGAATGATGGCCTGACCACCAGCGGGTAACCGAGCATTTCGGCGGCTTGCAGGCAATCTTCCATTGAGCGCGCGATTGCACTTTTTGCTACATCAGCACCGGCAGCAAGAACGAGTTGCTTGAAAGCTTGGCGGTCTTCACCGGCGTTGATGGCGGCGACATTCGCCCCAATTAGTTCCACATTGTATTTTTCGAGTGAGCCGCGAGCATGTAGCGCCATCGCGGCATTGAGGGCGGTCTGCCCTCCAAGAGTCGGCAGGATTGCATTCGGCCTTTCTTTCGCCAAAATGGCTTCGATGACCTCGGGAGTAATGGGCTCTATATAAGTCGCATCGGCGAAATCGGGATCCGTCATAATGGTGGCCGGGTTTGAATTAATCAAAATTACCCGGATCCCCTCTTCGCGCAGCACTCGACAAGCCTGTGTCCCGGAATAGTCAAACTCGCAAGCCTGACCAATAACAATTGGACCCGAGCCAATGACTAAAACTGATTTAATGTCCTCGCGCTTTGGCATTAGCTTTATCCCTTAATCATGTTTATGAACTTGTCGAAAAGATGGTGAGAGTCGTGTGGTCCGGCCGCAGCCTCAGGATGGTATTGAACCGCGAATGCTGGAATATCTAGGCACTGGAGTCCTTCGACCACTTGGTCATTGAGGGCGCGATGGGAAACCGCCACGCGGCCAAAACCGGCGGGTGATAACGCTTCATCGCCATCGACTCGAACGGCGAAGCCGTGGTTGTGTGCGGTCACTTCAACTCTTTGGTTGTCTCTTCGAAGCACGGGTTGGTTGATGCCTCTATGACCGAATGGCAATTTATAAGTCTCGAACCCAAGAGCGCGTCCAAGAAGCTGATTACCAAAACAGATCCCGAAAAATGGCGTGCCGGCCCTGAGCACGTCCTGTAAGAGCGCTACCTGACCGTCACTCGCCTGGGGATCCCCTGGACCGTTTGAGAAAAAAACTCCGTTCGGGGAGTTGCTCAGGAGCTCATCAGCAGACACGCTTGCCGGGTAAACAGAGATTTCTAAGCCTCTTTGACTTAGGTGCTCAAGAGTGGATCGCTTGATTCCGAGATCAAGAATCGCGACGGTGCCGAGCTTTGGTCCAGTTGCTGGGATTGAGTACTTATTAGGTGTAGTGACCAGATTGCTCAGCTGCCTCCCTTTCATCTCGGGTGCTTCTCGAACTTCAGCCAGCATTTGGGCTTCTGAGGAAACCGCGGGTCCAGAAAAAATCCCGGCGCGCATGGCGCCCGCATTCCTAATTATTAGTGTGATAGCCCTTGTGTCGACATTGGAGATTCCAACCACACCGGATTTTTCGAGTTCAAACTCGAGTGTTGTTTCGGCCCGGAAGTTGCTCGAAATTCGAGAGGGCTCCTTAACTATGTATCCCGCTACCCAAATTCTGTCGGATTCCTCATCGCGCTGATTCATTCCGACGATTCCTATATGTGGCGCAGTTTGAAGAACTATTTGCCCGGCGTATGAGGGGTCAGTAAGAGTCTCCTGGTAGCCGGTCATCCCTGTCGAGAAAACTAGCTCGCCTAGGGTCTTACCTAGCGTGCCAAGCGATTCTCCCTCGAATATCTCGCCGTTTTCCA
Organism: Aquiluna sp.; assembly: GCA_041688475.1. Lineage (GTDB taxonomy): Bacteria > Actinomycetota > Actinomycetes > Actinomycetales > Microbacteriaceae > Aquiluna. The sequence goes on along the minus strand of JBDNID010000030.1, from coordinate 1,697 downwards.
TAACTAGGAACGCTTCATGCATCAACAGCTCCAATCAAGCTCACAAGTTTTTTCAAAGTTTCGCGTCTGATGCCCGGGTTCACAACCCGTAAGTTTGTGATGACCGGCGTCGCTCCAAGATGCCAGTGAATTGCGATGAGGCCGTTAGCCTCCACCCCCTTGTCAATGGTTGCTGTTGCAGTTCCTATGAAAGTCAGATCCGTCAGAGGTATCCCGAAACTGGCCTCCCCCTTGCGATTAAACCCAAGCTGATTAGCGCTAAGAAGCAACTCGACCTGGCCCCGATGGCCCAACCCGTGTGCCCAGACCCGCTTCAGAGGGTCTGACCTCGAGCATGTTGAAACATAAAAGCAGGCTGCGACCAACTCCCCCGATTCGAACTTGGTCGGCGCTGCAATTGCATTTTCTTGCCTGTCCCTAAGCCTGCGATTGGAAAGGAAGATTGCGAGTGCAATCAACGCCACCATCGAAAGCATCGCTACGCCAATGGCTTCTCTTATCATTTGATCTCCTGCATTTGTTTATCACGAACAGTGAATTTACCCATATATATTGTGTGAACTATCTCACCCGGTAGCTCTAGCCCGATAAACGGGTTGTTAACGGATTTTGATTGACTGGTAGGTCCAATTTTTCTTTTTTTGCTTGGATCAATCAACGTAATATTGGCCTGTCTTCCAACCCCTATTTTGCCTTGATTTTCAAGCTGTGCTAACTCTGCGGGTTTCGAGCTAATAATGTTCGCGAATTTATCCCAGCTCGCACCGGCTTCTTCTACCAGCACCTGTTGCAAAACACTTGCCGCTGTTTCTAGACCAATCATTCCAAAAGCGGCGTTGCCCCATTCGCAATCCTTTTTATCGATCGAATGTGGCGCATGATCGGTGCCAAGGATATCAATCGTTCCATCCATCAGGGCTTTCCTGAGAGCTACGGTGTCTTCGGTCTGGCGAAGTGGCGGGTTCACCTTGTAGACAGGGTCGTAGCCTCGGACCAACTCTTCGGTGAGGATCAAATGGTGCGGAGTGACTTCAGCGGTTATGTTGATATTTCGTTTTTTTGCCCATCGAACCACATCCGCTGCACCGGCAGTGGTCAGGTGGCAAACGTGCAACCTAGACCCAGTTTTTTCAGCCAATAAGGCGTCCCTCGCAATAATTGATTCCTCAGCATCGCTTGGCCACCCGGTGAGTCCAAGCTCGCTTGCCAAGCTTCCGGAGTTCATCTGCGAGCCAAGAGTTAGTCGAGGGTCTTGAGAGTGCTGAGCAATTAGTCCTCCAAAAGGCTTCACAGATTCAAGGGCTCGTTGCATTATTAGGGGGTCGTGAACGCAATTGCCATCGTCACTAAAAACCTTTACATTGGCCAAAGAATCAGCCATCGATCCTATCCCTGCTAGCTCTAAACCTAAAAGACCCTTTGTAACGGCCCCGATTGGCTGCACTTCGCAATAACCAGCCTGCAATCCAAGCTCCCTAACTTGCTCCACCACACTCGCAGTATCGGCCACGGGTTCACTATTAGCCATCGCGCAAATAGCTGTGTAGCCACCGGCCGCCGCAGACCTTGACCCTGATAAAACGGTCTCGCTCTCCTCAAACCCGGGTTGTCTAAGGTGCGTAGGCATGTCCACAAAGCCGGGTAGCGCAATCAGCCCTGAACAATCGATTCCGGGAGCAGAGATTCGGCCCATGTTG
>JBDNID010000210.1:0-3622 GCA_041688475.1 Aquiluna sp. | reverse complement strand
TGCCGCTTCCGCAAAGTATTAGATGAATACCAAGACCGGGCGATGTGTGCCGAGGCATGGCTTCCAACTATCGAGAAGATGGCCAAGTGGGTGAGGCCAGACGAATACCACCAAACCTTTAACTTCAGCTACCTGGGCACGCCCTGGGATAGAGAAAAACTTCAAGCAGTTGTTAACGAATCACTAGATGGTCTCGGTGCAGTTGGAGCACCGAGCACCTGGGTGCTCTCGAATCACGACGTGATTCGACACGCCACCAGAATGGGTTATGAAGAAGTCCCAAAGCAGGGCGATGGAATCGGCCCCAATTACCCTCAACCCGATGAAGCAAAAGGGCAGCTCATCTCCCGGGCCGCCACTGCATTCATGCTTGGCCTGCCCGGTGGCGCATATATTTACCAAGGCGAAGAGCTCGGGCTCCCCGAGCACACGACCATCGAGAGTAAATACCGCCAAGACCCGACCTTTTTTAGAACTAACGGTGAAAGAGTTGGCCGAGATGGCTGCCGCGTCCCAATTCCCTGGGAAGCCAATGAGCCAGCTTTTGGCTTCAATCAAACTGGCGAATCTTGGCTTCCTCAGCCCGAGAGCTATAAACGCTATGGCAGAGACACCCAGGAGGGCATTGCCGGATCGACTTTGGAACTTTATAAAAGACTCTTAAAGGTTCGCAAAGAGTTTGACATGGGCAACGGGGAGCTCATTTGGGCTCCGGAGCACGCAGGAGCCAATTCGCTTGGCTATACAAATAACGGCATCTTGGTGCTCGCCAACTTCACCGGCAGCGCCATCACGATGCCGCCCGGTGAGCTGATGGCAACTACCCAGCAAGATTTATTGGTTGAAGAAGTTCTCGAGCACGACCAAGTGGTCTGGATCAAACTCTAAAAATGGTCCAACACATTGCCATCGAAGACTCTAGCTGGTGGCGCTCGGGGGTTATTTACCAGATCTACCCGCGCTCATTTGCGGATTCCAGTGGGGATGGCCTGGGGGACCTCAAGGGTGTCACCCAGCGCTTGGATGCTCTGGTCGACCTCGGCGTCGATGCTTTGTGGCTAAGCCCTTTTTATACTTCGCCACAAAAAGATGGCGGCTATGACGTGGCCGATTATTGTGATGTGGATCCGAAGTTCGGAACCCTTGCCGATTTTAGTGAGTTGCTCACTAAAGCCCACGCACTGCACCTTCGAGTGATGATCGATCTGGTTCCAAACCACTCGTCTGATAAACACCCCTGGTTTCAAAAAGCCCTCAAGGGCAAACCGAAATCCAGCGAACGCGGCTACTACCACTTCAAGGATGGGCTCGGCGAATCAGGAGAGCTGCCACCCAATAACTGGCAGTCGATGTTTGGCGGATCAGCTTGGACAAGAATCGAAGATGGCCAGTGGTACTTGCACCTATTTGACACCTCTCAGCCGGATCTGAATTGGGATAACCAGGCGGTTCGAGAAGAGTTCGAAGCCATTCTTCGATTCTGGCTTGACCTTGGCGTGGACGGTTTTCGGGTGGATCAACCCCACGCAATGGGCAAGGCCGAAGGTTTACCGGATCACCCCTATCTCGATGAAGCCGGAGCCGGCTTTATTGAGGGTCGCGAGAACCCACCGATGTGGTTCCAAGATTCGGTTCACGAGATATTTAGAGATTGGCGCAAGATCCTAAAGAGCTATCCGGGCGAGAGGGCAATGTGTGCCGAAGCTTATGTTTTGCCGCTGAGCTTTATGGCGCTCTGGGTTAGACCCGATGAATTTCACCAAACCTTCAACTTTCGCTTTCTCGATGCCGGCTGGACCAAACAGGCTCTAATCAGCGCAATCGACGAATCTTTTGAGGCATTCGACGCGGTCGGAGCGCCGAGCACCTGGGTACTGAATAACCACGATGTGATGAGACATGCCTCAAGATTTGGCGGTAGTTACACCCGAGCCACAGCCTCCGATGGGGTCGGGGTCAATGACCCCCAACCCGACAGCGAATTGGGGCTGAGGATAGCAAAGAGCGCAACCCTTTTCATGCTGGGTCTTCCCGGAGCCAGCTACCTATACCAGGGTGAGGAACTTGGGCTCCCCGAGCACACAACCCTCGACGATAAATACCGCCAAGACCCAACCTTTATAAGAACCGATGGTCAAAGAGTCGGTAGAGACGGCTCTCGAGTCCCGATGCCTTGGGAAAAAGGCAATAAATCAAATGGTTTTAGTGAAACCGGAGCATCCTGGCTTCCGCAACCCTCAAGCTACCAAGCACTTGCCAGAGACCGACAACTAAATGTGGCAGGCTCGACCCTCGAGTTTTATAAAACAGCATTGCGGCTAAGAACCGAACTAAAACTCGGTGAGGGTTCTTTTGATTGGGTGAATCGGGGCGAGCTTTTGAGTTATAAAAATGGCGAGACATTGGTGATGCACAACTTTTCAGAAACTGCACAGCAGCTCCCCAAAGGCGAGTTGTTATTAGCGAGCGCCGAAGTATTGGACGGCTTGCTTCCGGCTCATGCCAGTTGTTACCTCAGGATTTAGTCAGCAAATTCTTTTCTTGGCCACCAAAACTTTTTACCCAAGATAAACGCCATCGCCGGCACAATCACAGTTCTAACCAAAAGGGTATCCAAAAGCACACCGATGCAAACTATAGTTCCGACTTGCGCCAAAGCGATCAGTGGCAACACTCCAAGGACTGCGAATACCGCGGCTAGCAAAATTCCCGCTGAGGTGATAACACCTCCGGTTGCTCCTAGCGCTATGCGCATGCCCTCCCGTGTGCCGTGTTTCCGAGCTTCTTCTTGAGCACGTGTTACCAAGAAGATGCTGTAGTCAACGCCAAGTGCCACCAAGAATAAGAACGCCAGAATAAATACAGTTAGGTCCAGGGCTGGGAATCCAAATATGTTTTGGAAGATAAACCAGCTCACTCCTACTGCCGCAAAGAAGGAGCCGACCACCGCGACCAGTAGAAGAATCGGCGTGAGGATTGACCTAAGAAGGAGTATCAGAATCAAGAACACCGAGATCAGAATCAGCGGGATCAAAGGCGCTTGGTCGCGGGCCGTAGCATCTTCAGCATCCAGCGTGCTGGCATCTTGACCACCAACTAGCGCAATCGCCTCGGCAGGCAAAACATCTAGCGCACTTCTTAGCTCGAGAATAATCAAAAGCGCTTCGGCAGATTCCGGATCGGCAGAAAGAACGACATCCACCTGGGTGATATCCCCATTGGTCGCTCCGGTTCTGACCCGATCAACACCCGCCACACCCTGAGCAATTTCAATCGCCTGATCAACCTGTGGGTTGGAAATAATCATCTGGGTTGGGGTCGCGGAGCCAGCCGCAAAGCTCTCTGCCAAAACCTCTTGGCCGACAACGGCTTCTGGTTTTTCGATAAAGATTTCGTTTGCGCTCAAGCCGGTTTTGATACCAAGGCCCCCTGTGGCCAAAACCGCCAGGATGGCAACTCCGGCCGAGGCAACTATTACTGGTCGCTTTGAAACTCCCCTGCCAAGCTTGGCCCAAAGAGAGTTTTCAAACGGGCTCTTACTTCCCACCTTGGGAATCAATGGCCAGAAGATACCCCGTGGGAATATCACCAGAGCAGCTGGCAGAACCAGAAGGCCAGCAAT
>JBDNID010000209.1:0-1360 GCA_041688475.1 Aquiluna sp. | reverse complement strand
TGTGCTCTGGCGCTCGCTCTAACTCCGCGAAGATGGCGAGCTCGTGACGAGCTTCAGTCGCATCTTGGTGGTCAGTTTCAAGAAGTACCGTGCGATCGGATTGAACAATCAGAGGGCCCAAAGACATCCCTATATCCTAACTGAGCCAGACCGCTTTGATTCTTGCCATCGGCAGGGTCAGCTCCGCTTCTTTTTCTAGATCTCTACCTCTGATGCGGTTTCCAGCGATTCCAAGCGGTTCAATCTCAAATTCCTTGAGCTGGCCATCTGGCAACTCGACCCGCAGCGTTACTCGAAGTTTATTTTTGAGTGCAAATTGTAACTGCCGAGACATATCCTCTTTCGCTGGCTCTTGGGCTTCACCCGATAGCAGGGATTCTGCCTGCTGCTTCGCCGCCGCTTGATCCACCAAGGCCGGTTCGGTATCGATTCTTTCTCTTGGAGAGATTACCTGACCCGAGTCATCCACCATCACGGCGGCGTAACCGGCTGCACGCAAATTAAAGTACACCAACTGACTTTGAAATCTAGAGCCGAGTTGGTTTCTAGTGGTGGCCTTCAGTTGCAAGGGAACCAGTGAGGATTCGTTGGAGATTTGCATCAGTAATATTTCGTCTTCGGATTCGATTATTGTCCCTAAGGCCGAACCCAAGACCGTGAGTTCGCGAAACCTTGATTCTGACTGGGCCAAAAGGTACTGAACCGGCTGGGGTAATTCATGATTACTATGGCGCGCAAGAAACTCACGAATTTGAGAGACACTCATTCCGACCTCCAGGGCATGCGAGACACTGAGGGCGCTGAGTCTGAACCGGCAGGCCAAACCCAAATCCTCAGATTCGGTGAACACATCCAAGGTGCGGTGCAGGCTAGGGGCAATCGGGCCGGGAGAGGTGATGCTCAAATCGGATTGCACAATGAGTTTTGAAACCGGTTCTGGCAACATTTCGGCCGCTAATAAAGCCGCCTGTGAAATCGAGGTTTGCGCCGCAAAAAGAAGTTTTGTCGGAGTGCCTTGATCAATTAGACCAATCAGTGAGCCAAAAGCAAGCAGCTTTACGTCAGCTATTGGCCGCAGCGGAAAAGCCGTTTGTAACTGCTCAATGAGGTCACCACCATTTAACTTAATGTCTGGCAGATCCATGATGCTTGCGGCAAGTAGCTCCCAGCGTTTAGCATGATCGGCTGCGAGCCAATCGTGACCTTTTTCAGTGGCTACCCAGCGCTCAGCGTGGGACCGGACCAGTCCGGCGTGCATCGCAAGCTGGAAAATCTTTTGCACCCGATTGGCGGCCATTTTCACCGTAAGGCCAAGCTCTTTGGCATCCTGAGCTTTGATCCCAGATCGAACCAAACCCAG
>JBDNID010000208.1:0-1782 GCA_041688475.1 Aquiluna sp. | reverse complement strand
TATGACTTCAACGGCAAGCGCCGCCGACTTGAATCCGCCCTGACCATTTATGACCTTCGCGAAATCGCGAAACGCCGCACTCCGACAGCCCCCTTTGACTACACGGATGGCTCAGCAGAAGCCGAGATTTCGATTAGCCGGGCCAGGCAAGCATTCGATGATGTGCAGTTCACCCCGAATATTCTTCGAGATGTTTCTGACGCCGACACCAGCGTGGAGATCTTCGGCAAAAAAAGCGCCATGCCCACCTCAATCGCCCCAACCGGCTTCACCAGAATGATGCACGCCTCCGGCGAAGTAGCCGGCTCCAGAGCCGCTGGCAAATTCGGAATACCTTTTACGTTGTCCACTCTTGGCACCGCGACGGTGGAGCAAGTCGCCGAGGCCAATCCCGATGGCCGCAATTGGTTCCAGCTTTACATGCTGACCGACCGAGAGCTAAGCATGGGGCTGGTCGATCGGGCGGCTAAAGCTGGCTATGACACTTTGTTTGTGACCGTGGATGTCCCGGTCGCAGGAGCAAGACTGCGGGATAAAAGAAACGGCATGACAATCCCGCCCACCCTGACCCCCAAAACCATCTTGAACGCCCTGCCGAGACCAGAATGGTGGATCAATTTTCTAACCACCGACCCGCTCGAGTTTGCCAACCTTCGGCATTTCAAGGGAACCGTTGGTGAGCTAATCGACACCATGTTCGACCCGACAATCACCTTCGATGATCTGAAGTGGATAAGGAACCAGTGGCAAGGCAAGCTCGTGGTCAAAGGCAGCCAGTCGATAGCCGATGCAAAGTCTGTTGCCGACTATGGGGTTGATGGCATATTGCTCTCGAATCACGGCGGCAGGCAACTGGATAAGGCTCCGGTGCCCTTTCACCTATTGCCCGAGGTTCATAAACACATGAAGGGCAATTACGAAATCATGGTAGACACCGGAATCATGAGCGGTGCCGACATCATTGCCGCAGTGGCCCTTGGTGCGAACAGCACAATGATTGGCAGGGCCTATCTTTATGGGCTGATGGCCGGTGGTCAAGAAGGTGTCGAAAGAACCCTAGAAATATTGCAGGATCAGCTGATTAGAACCATGAAGCTCCTGGGTGTAAGAAGCATGCAAGAACTGGAACCCAAGCACGTGCAGCAACTCAAGCGTTACGAGGCAATTAGGTTCGACTAGAGAGGCAATAAATGCAAGAGATCAGCTTTAAGCCAGAAAAACATGAGCTTGTTTATACCTTCGGCGGAGCAGAGCCGATAAGGCGAATCAAGCCTGGATCTCTTTTGCGGCTCTGGTCAGAAGATGCCTTCAACGGCGCTCTGCAAAAGCCCACCGATTTACCCAGCCAAAAACTAGACATGAGGTATGTAAACCCGCAAACCGGACCTTTTTATGTCGAAGGTGCCGAACCCGGCGACACCTTGGCGCTGCACATAGTCGAACTAAAGCCAGCAAGAAGCTTTGGTGCCTCAACCACGATTCCATTTTTTGGTGGGCTTTCCTCAACAGATAGAACCGTCATGTTGCAGCAGGCGCTGCCGGAGGCAACCTGGATCTATGAGGTTGACACCGCTAAACAGATGGTTGGCTTTCAGGCCCAGTTTGGCGATTTCGAGCTAGCACTTCCAATAGAAACCATGCTGGGAACTGTTGGCGTCGCCCCAGGAGCCAGCGAGGTTCGTACCTCGCTGGTGCCAGAGCGCTTTGGTGGCAACATGGACACCCCCGAGATGAAGGTTGGCACCACCGCCTTTTTGGGTGTGAATGTTGAGGGAGCCATGT
>JBDNID010000207.1:0-1850 GCA_041688475.1 Aquiluna sp. | reverse complement strand
TCCAGGGGTTAGAGCTCTCCAGCGCGACATCTTCGAGGCGCTCGAAAATCACTACCGAGGCTTTTGGGTTCAGTTTTCTGATCAAGGTCGCCAGGGTAGCGCTCATAATTCCGCCGCCAATTAGTGCGACATCGTAGTTTTCTAGCTCAGACACTTGATAAGGGTAACAAGGTTTAGAGAACTGTAACCCCCAGAAGAGCACCGATTCCATAGGCAATAGACATCGTTAAAATGCTCACCGTGATGTTTCGAAGGACCGATGCGCGCTTCGATGCCTGACCAACCTTGGCCGCCCAGAACCCTGTTATCCCTAAGGCTAAAAATACAGAGAGAACAGTGGCAAGAATTCTGAACTCACCCCAAGGGCCAGTGATGGCGATTAGGGGAATTAGTCCGCCCAAAAAAAACGCAATTAGCGATGCTATTGCGGCGGACCATGGCGCTGCCGTGACTTCGGCACTCGCACGACCGTAACCAATTTCTGTGTCGCGCTGAGCACTCACTGAAACGTATTCGCCGCCGCCCATAGAAATCGCGCCAGCTACTAAAGCGGCAACACCCGCCACCAAAATAGCCACGTTATCGGCACCAGCACCAGCAACACCCATTACCAGACCGGCGACCGAGACCACTCCGTCGTTAGCGCCCAATACTGCCGCCCTTAGCCAGTTGAGTTTCAGCTCAAGGGCTTTTTTTGATGTCTTGGTCATGATTCAAGAAAATTAGAACAGATACTTTGCGATCGCCAGCAAGGCATGCCTAACCGAATTACTAGACTTGGGTAGGACAGGAGCTCAATTGCAAATCACCCTAGATGGCCAGCAAATAAACGTGGCCCAAGATGCAACCGGTTTCGATCTTTTTCAAGATCGACAAATTGTTGCGATGCGAGTCAATGATGAACTCAGAGACTTAGCCCACAAGCTTTCCGAATCAGACGCGATTTCCGGTGTGTCAATTGACAGCCAAGAGGGCCTGGGGATTCTTCGTCATTCAGCCGCGCATGTCATGGCACAGGCTGTTCAAGAAATCTTTCCAGATTCCAAGTTGGGGATCGGGCCACCCATCAAAGATGGTTTCTACTTTGATTTCGAAGTGGCCGAATCATTCAAACCTGAGGATTTAAACAAAATTCAAAAGCGTATGAAGGAGTTGGTGGGCAAGTCCCAGCGATTTACACGCCGCGAAGTCTCCGATCAAGAAGCTCGCGAGCTGATGAAGAACGAGCCCTATAAGCTCGAACTTATTGGCCTCAAATCCACTGATGTTGGCGAAGCTTCGGCCGAAGTCGGGGCCGGAGGGCTTTCGGTTTACGAAAACTTAAACCCTGATGGAAGCGTTGCTTGGATTGACCTGTGTCGAGGGCCGCATCTTTCAAACACCCGACAAATCGGCAAAGGCTTTTCTATCCTGCGCTCTGCCGCCGCTTACTGGCGGGGGAATGAGAACAACAAGCAACTCCAGCGTATTTATGGGACAGCTTGGGCTTCCCAAGAGGCTCACGATGCATATCTGCTCAGGATTGAAGAAGCCCAAAAGCGCGACCATCGCAAACTTGGCGTTGAACTCGACCTATTTTCATTCCCCGAAGAGATTGGTTCGGGCCTAGCAGTTTTCCACCCTAAGGGTGGAGTCATTCGCAAGGTGATGGAGGATTATAGCCGCAAGCGTCACGAAGAGGCTGGCTACGAGTTTGTCTACAGCCCTCATATAACGTAGTCGAATGTTTTCGAGATATCGGGTCCCTTGCAGTGTTACGCCGATGGCATGTTTCCTCCGATGAAGCTCGATGCCGAATTCGACGAAGAGGGAAGGCTAAAAAGGCAGGGCCAGGATTACTACCTGAAACC
>JBDNID010000001.1:0-8966 GCA_041688475.1 Aquiluna sp. | reverse complement strand
CGATGGCGCGATTGACACCTGGGTTTGGCACGCTGGCTGGTCCGACAAGATTGACTCGGTGGCCGGTTCGATGAACCCGGTTTCAGGTCCATTCTTTAATATTTCCAGCAACCAACCAACCGGAGTTGTGGCAGCCTTCGCTCCGCAACAGAGCGCCTTGGTTGGCTTGGTGAACACGATTGCCCCGGCGATTGTTTCGGGTAACGCGATTGTGGTTGTGACCTCGGAAGTTTTACCGCTTTGCGCAATCACCCTCACCGAGGTTTTGGCAACCAGCGACCTGCCCGGTGGTGTGGTGAACGTGCTAACTGGCGATGAGGCGGAGATTTCCCCCTGGCTAGCTTCGCACCAAGATGTGAATGCGATTGACCTTGAGGGCACAACCGATTTTGTCGACCTCGAGATCAAGGCGGCTGAAACCCTCAAGCGCGTGATTCGTCGCGGCAGCCACCAGAGGCTTCTTGCAAAAGGAAACCTGCAACACATTTTGGCCTTTATGGAAGTCAAAACTGTATGGCACCCCAAGGGGCACTAGCGAATCAAGGTTCACAGAAAAAGCCCTTCAACTGGAAATTAGTTTCAGGGCTGTTTATCGCAACCGCTGGGTTTTTGGGAGTGATGGCGATATTCTTTTGGGTCGTCAGAAGGCAAGATCGGCCTGTGCCATCGGAGTTCCCTGAGACCAGCCTGTTCGCGGGAATTTTATATCTGATTTTGGCGCTGCTGGCGTTCGCTCGACTGCTGGGATATAAAAAGGCCCCGTCACCCATCGGAGTGATGGTTGCGGCGTTTGCTTTATTGCTTCTGGTGGATCAGATTTTGGTGATTGAAGCCGACTCTCTAGAAAATCCTCTGAGCTGGCACACCACCCTGGGAGTCGACCAATCCACCTTCCCCCCGGTCCTAACTGCCACCGCGTTACTAACGCTGGCCTTGTCGTATAGCTTTACTCACCCCGAAGGCAGTGACAAGAACGTCGGATCTCTGTTTATGAGTTATGTGGCGCTTTTAGTGCCATTTGCAGCCACTTACGGCTACCTACTATCGACACCCATCATTTTCGTGTTCGGCAACCAGTCGGGGGTTTCGATCTGGTCGGCAATCGCTTTGACCTCATTGGCAATTGCTCAAATTATGATCGCCTCAAACCACTCGCTCAAAAGGTTCAAAAAGATCGCCCTGGCAAATCCGTTTCAGGTTCGCTAGGGCCTACCGCCCGATTTAGTGGTCGCCAAAGCCGCAAACCGCGAGGCGGCTAACTGGGCTTGAGCGAGAGTTTTTCCGGCTAGTAGCTCTGCCAAAAGCTTGGCGGCAAAAGCGTCTCCGGCCCCGGTGGGGTCGGTGGCAACTACTTTTGTTGGTTCAATAACAAAACGCTTGCCCTTTTCAAATCCGATTGAGCCTTTGGCACCGAGGGTTAAAACCACCTGGTCGAAGTTTCTAGAAAGCGAATCACCAATTAGCTCAGGCGCTAGCTCGCCAGCTAAGACCTTGCCTTCTTGAAGAGATGGCACCAACAGGCTCACGCCCTCGATCGAATTCAGAAACCTTGAAACCCCGTGGTCTTGAATAAACCCGGCACTGCCAGGATCACAAATCACAATCCCTTGTTTCCTAGCAGCTTTGATCAGTGACCGAAGGGCTTCAGGCTCTGAATCAAAAACGCTGTAGCCGGAAACATAAAGGGCATCCGATAACAAGGCTTTATCAATGGCGCCGACATCTAAGTTTTGATTTGCCCCGCGATCAGTCAAAAAGCTTCTGTTGTCCCCCTGAACCAAAACGATGATCTTACCGGTTTCAAGAGCAACATCGGCCTGCAAATGCGGAGTCACCCCGGTCCGCCTGAGCGCTTCAGAGTGACGCTCGATATCGGCCTTGCCGACTCGACCAACAAAATCAACCGCGATTCCAAGGCTTGCCAGCCAGGCTGCGAAGTTGGCCCCCGAACCACCTGGGCTGGCGACAATTCGGCTCTGGGTGTCGGTATCGATTCTGATTTCGCCATCCGGGGTCACCAGAATGTCATCAATCACATCCCCGATAACCAAAACCCTAGGCATTAGTCCTGGCCGAGATTCGCCCAAGCCAGCGCTATGTCTGCTGCGACCATAACGTTATTGCGAGCCAGGTTTAGATTCACCTCAAGCGAAGCCCCATCAGAGGCTTCGACAATGAATTGGAGCAGAAACGGGGTTACCTCTTTGCCAGTGACCTTCGCTTTTTCGGCTGCCTCAAAGGCCAACTTCAAAACTCGATCATGTTCGGATTTCTCCCAAGCTTCACTCTCGGGAACCGGGTTCGCAATTACGATTCCACCACCCTCGCCAATCAAGTCCTGCGCGAGCATCATGTGGGCGACCTCTAAGGCCGAGTCGACCCGATATTCCAAACTGAACTCCGATTCCCTAAGCCAAAAACTCGGGAAGGTGTTGGTTTGATATCCCACCACCGGGATGCTCAGGGTCTCCAGCCGCTCCAAGGTGGCCGCTATATCCAAGACGCTTTTCACGCCCGCACTAACCACTGTGATTGGTGTATTACCTAAAACGGATAGGTCTGCAGATTCGTCAAAAGACTCCGACGCACCGCGGTGCACCCCGCCTAGGCCGCCGGTGGCAAAAACTCTAATTCCGGCAAGCGCCGCCAAGTGAGCGGTGGCTGCCACGGTGGTAGCGCCGGAGAGCTCCTTAGCGGCCAGAATTGGCAGGTCTCTTACCGATGCCTTGGCGATGTCTTGGTTTGAAATTAGGTCGATGCCGGCTTCATCTAAACCAATGTTTGCCACGCCATTAATCATTGCGATGGTGGCGGGGATGACCCCTTTATCGCGCAAGATTTTCTCAAATCCCATGGCTGCTTCGTAATTCCTTGGCCGGGGTAGGCCGTGCGAAATGATTGTCGACTCCAGGGCGACCACGGCTCGGCCTTCATTTATTGCTTTTTGGACTTCGGGCTGGATTTTCAAAAGGTTTTTTTGCACTCGGTAAGGGTAACCAACTATTTAGGGGTTCTTGCGTAATCGTGGCTTTAGCCCAGTCATAGCTGGAGACCCTTGATGCCTTCCCACAGCTGAGTTCTTTGTTTGCTGTGACTATTACGCCAAAGCGAGGCGGGTTAGGTGAACTCAATAAAATCCCAATAAAATGTGGTTGTTGCAAGCAATTTCAGATGAGCCCGCTTTTCGGCGCAGGTATTCCATACTGATCGAAGAAGATTTGAGGAAAAGTTGAAAAGGTCCTGGTTAGCTTCCCAAATGGGGCAGCGTCTGACTATCTGGCTCGGTGGGTTCCTAGCCTTGGTCCTGCTTTTTAGTTTGATTCCGTTTGTTACTGCGGTTACCCTCCCCAGAACCGACCTGCCGCAGCTAGACCAAGCAAACCTAAGTTTCTGCGAGCTTGCAGTTTGTGATGAGGGCAACCCCCTAGATCTGAAGATTAGAGAGGTCATTTTGACCGAGACCGGGACCGGGACCTCGATGCTAATTGAGTTTGTGAATAAACCGCGCTGGGATGGCAAACGCGAAGTTTTACTCGAATTACGCACCGATAACGGCGATTTGGTCGAGCTGGCCTCGGGTGAAATGGTGCTCAATGACAAAGAGGCACTTGTTGAATTGAGCTTCTCCGGCTCTATTGCTGAGCTAAACGGCCTTAAGTGGTTTTTAGGAATATAAGTTCGTTACCGAAACGTTATTGCTGTCAGCAACTTGCCAGAGTGACTTTGCACTCTAGACTTAGTGGAGTTGTGCAAGGAAGCTCGAAACAAAGAGAAGGGGACAAAATCCTCTTCAAGTTCCCGTGTTTCCAACACCTCTTATCCAGTCACAATGAAAGGGTTCACTCATGGAAACAATTTCCGATGGCGGCTACCTAGTCGTTTACAACGTGCTCTCGCTTGGAATCGCGAGCATGCTTTTCACCACCATATTCTTGTTCATAGCAAAAGACCGCGTACTTCCTAAGTACCGTATGGCAATCATGGTTTCCGCTACCGTTACCGGTATCGCGGCTTACCACTACTTCCGCATGTTCGACAACTTCATTGAAGTGTTCGGTCCAGAAGCAGTTGAGGGCGCAACGTTCAACGTTGGCTACCGTTACGTCGACTGGTTCCTAACTGTTCCACTACTACTAGTTGAGACCGTTGCGGTTCTAGCACTAGCTGCTGCAGTGCAGCGCTCATTGCTAGTTCGCTTGATCCCAGCAGCGGCGCTGATGATCGCACTTGGTTACCCAGGAGACGCTCGTCTGAACCTTCTTTACGAAGGTGACGCATCACTTTGGGGTCTATTCTCGACCATCCCATTCCTTTACATCCTCTACGTACTATTCGTAGAGCTTGGCAAGTCACTAGAGCGTCAGTCAGCTCCAGTACAGCGCAGACTAAAGGAACTACGTTTGTTGTTGTTGGCAACCTGGGGTGTCTACCCAATCGCCTTCATCTTCAACATGGGCGCAGTTGAGTCTGAGACTGGCTTCATAGCTCGTGAAGTTGGCTACTCAGTAGCCGACATTTTGGCTAAGTGCCTCTTCGGTCTAATGATCTTCTCCATCGCTCGCATGAAGAGCGCAGAGGACGACGCTGCGTTCGCAAAGGTAGAAAACCGCGAACACGCTTAAACCAAACTAAAAAGAAGAGCTGGTGTTTTTACACCGGCTCTTCTTTTTTTTACCATGGATACACCCAGTAGCATGATAGGGAGGTAAAGGAGACAAAAATGAAGAAGATCGATTGGGACCTAGTCCAAATCTGGGTGCTCACCCTAACCATCCCGGTGATGATTATCATCGGAGCGCTACTACCCTCAGTATTCGCAAACTACGGCTAAATCCGCTAACAGGGCCGGCTGCCTTCGCCAGCCAACCCATGCGCTGGGATTTTGCAGCACACGACTCACCTCTCCTAACGCGCTGATCGCAAGAGCTAGCACCAGAGCCAGCGACAAAGCCAGCCCCATCTTTTTTTTTTGAAAGCTATACCCAATTCAATCTTCCCGATTTCGGCGAATGGCCGGCCAGCGAAACTAATTGATAAGCCGGCAAAAACTCTTGAGACCAATCAAGCCATCGCCACATTATTTTGCGCCTTCTGGCGTAGATTCTTTGCATGCCCAAAAGCCGCTTAGATTCCCAGACCTTTAGCGAATTCGCTAGCTCGAGAAGAACCACGAGAGACTTTTTAGCAACCGAGGTTCCTCAAGAACTTATCGATCAATTGCTAACCGATGCGATGACCGCTCCCTCTTGGTCCAACACCCGCCCATACCTTGTTGGGATCGCTCAAGGCGAGAAACGAGACAGAATCAGTGCAGGGTTCCTGAGCCGCTGGGAGAAGGCATCCAAAGCCCTTGCAGGGGGTCTTTGGGCTAAGGCGAAGCTGATCATCTCCCGAGAGGGGCTGCCGACCAGCGACTACAAAATGACGCTTAGATACCCCGAGGACATAAGACCAAGAAGCACCAAGGTTGGATCAGAATTATATGGCCTCTTGGGCGTCGAGCGATCCGATAGGGCGGGGCGGGATGCTCAGTGGGGTAGAAACTACGAGTTTTTTGGAGCGCCGGTATCGCTTTTCATTTTCACCCACTCGGGGATCGGAGTTCACTCGGTTTCTGATGCTGGCCTGTTTATGCAAAACCTAATGCTCTCGGCCCATGCCGCAGGACTTGGCACTTGCGCCCAAGGAGCATCGGCAATTTGGGCCGATGTGGTGAGAAAAGAATTTGATGTTCCAAAAGACTATAAATTACTCTGTGGTATAGCCATTGGGTACCCCTCGGATGCAAAGGTAAACGGCTTTGAAGCCGAGAGATTAGATATTTCACAAATCAAGCTCAAGGGATAAAAATGCTAGACCTCACCAATAAAGAATTCATCCACAACCCTTACCCGGCCCTTAAGGAGCTTCGCAAAGAAGGTCAACCAATTTGGCACGAGCCTTCAGGGATGTTTCTGGCATCTAACTATCACCACGCCAATGCAGTGCTCAGAACAAGAACCCTAGGCCGCATCTTTAAGCCAAAGGAACCGCAGGAAGCCTGGGACGCCTTCAACTGGCTGCACGCCGACTCGATCTTGGATTCCGAGCCACCAAAACACACCAGGCTACGCTCGCTCGTGATGAAGGCCTTTAACCCCAAAAAGATTGACAGCTTGCAACCGGATGTCGAGCGAATCACCAAAGAGCTAATTATTCAAGCCAAGGCCAAGCAGGCCGAAACCGGCAGCTTCGATTTGATTGCTGATTTTGCTGAGCCGCTTCCGGTCAAGGTAATTGCCGCAATGCTCGGTTTTCCCGATAAAGACGAGCACCTACTAAGGCCTTGGTCTCAAGCCATTGTTCGAATGTATGAAGTCGCCCCTAGCGAAGAAGATAGGGCGCAGGCGCAGCTAGCTGCCGATGAATTTGCCCAATATGTAGAAGATCTGATGCATGAGCGCAAGCGAAACCCTGGCACCGATCTGATTACAGAGCTAGCCCTGGTCGAAGAAGATGGCGAGAAGCTAAACACCCACGAACTTATCGCCACCTGCGTACTGCTATTGAACGCCGGCCACGAGGCCAGCGTGAATGGTTTTGGTAACGGCTTTGTCGCGGCACTAAATGCCCCGGCCGAAATGAAAAAACTCGAAGCCGATCCCTGGGGCATTGCGGGGACTGCGGTTGATGAGTTCTTGCGCTTTGATGCACCGCTTCACCTATTCGATCGCACTGCCACTCAGGACACCGAGATTGGCGGGGTGATGATCAAAGAGGGTCAGAAGATTGCTTCGCTATTAGGCTCGGCGAACCGCGATGAGAGCATCTTTCAAAACGCCGACCAGTTGGATTTATCGAGACGCCCCAACCCGCACATTGGCTTTGGCGCTGGAATCCACTTTTGCATTGGGGCACCGCTTGCGCGCATGGAAATGACCACATCGCTACCCATGCTCATCGAAGCATTCCCAAACCTAAAGCTCGTGCAAGAGCCGGTTAGAAGAATGACATTCGTGCTTAGGGGCTACGAGTCGGTTCTAATCTCCAACTAGCAAGTGCTCAGCCCAAATCGGGCACCTTTAGATTTAAAAAGAGTTAGCTACTTAACCCTTGGTTGCGCCAAGGGTAAGGCCTGAGACAAACTGCTTTCTCAATACAAAGAACACGATTAGCGTTGGAAGCGCTGCAATCATGGCGCCAGCTGCCAATAGGTTGTAGTCGGTCACAAACTCACCCTGCAATCGACCAAGGGCAGAAGTGATGGGTCGCTTCTTATCGGTGGACATCAAAACCAATGCCCAGAAGAAGTCGTTGTAGATCCAGGTTGTCATAAGCACACCTAGCGATGCCAGGGGTGGCCTCAGTAGTGGCAGCATGACCCTAAAGAAGTGGGTAAACACCGAAGCGCCATCAATCTGAGCCGACTCGGAGATCTCCTTCGGGATGGTCTTCATGTAAGAGCTCAGGACGAAGGTGGCAAAACCCATCTGGAAGGCAACGTGGATCAAGATCACACCGAGTGGAGAATCATAAAGAATCCTGCGGTCACCAACTAGATCGCCAATTGCCAAATACATCTTGAACACCGGGATGAATACCAGCTGCGCTGGCAAGAGGTTCCCGGCCGTGAATAAGAGCAGCATCGCCACGTTGAACTTGAAGGAATACCTGGTGACTATAAAAGCCATCACCGAACCCAAAAGCAAAATCAAAAATACTGAGGGAATCGTAATTAGCGCCGTGTTGAAAAAGTAGGTGGGCAGCTCCATGCGGCTGATTGCCTCAAAATAGTTATCTAGATTGAGCACCTTTGGGAACGAGAAAATACCGTTTGCGCGAATTTCGGCGTACGGCCTAAGCGAGGAATACATGGTCCACAAAATTGGAAACAGCCAAACCAGTGCGAAAAATCCGATGAAGACCGAGATAAAACGGTCTTTAATCTTTTGAGAGTTCTTTCGTTTTTGAAGCACTAATTTTTGCTCGATGGGTTCTAGAGTCGCGGTCATTACTTCGCATCCTCCCTAAACTGCTGCCTCAAATAGGCGATAATTGGAACAATTGAGAGCAAGAACAAAATAACCGCGTAGGCGACGCCCTTCATCGAAGCGCCCTCACCGGCGATGTTTTGAAACACCAGCACGCCAAGAATCGGCAAACCACCGGAACCGCCGTAAATGATATATATCAGGTCGAAGGCTCGCAAAGATTCAACGATGGTGATCACAATCACGATGATGTTGACCGGCTGCATCGCAGGAAATACCACCTTGCGGAAGGTTTGCCATTCGGTAGCACCATCGATAGATGCCGCCTCGCGAAGTGCCATATCCACTGCCTTAAGACCAGCTAAATACAACAGCATTATGTAACCAATATGGCGCCATGATGCCATGATCAGAATTACCCATATGTTGTAGCGGTCATCACCGAAAAATGAAACCGATTCGCTGATCGGAAGCCCAAGTGCTCCGTTCACAAAGCCATCTGGACGCAATAAAAAGTTCCAGATAACTCCGATCACAGCCAGCGATAAAACTACTGGCAGGTAGTAAGCAGTTTGGTAAAATCTGTGTCCGCGTATCTCGCGGTCAATCTGGTAGGCCAGCAAGATACCCAGTGGGGTAGCAATCAGTGCAAACCAGAAGAGCCAAATTACATTGACCCGCAGCGCGTCCCAAAAAATTGGGGTATTAAAAAAGATGTTTTCATAGTTGTCGAGCCCAGCCCATTTAATGTCCTCAATCCGAATACCTGTCCAATAGGTAAAGGAGAGCAAAATGGTGGCGAACGCCGGAAACCAGACCAGCGCTAAGTGTAAAAAAGTCGGAATGCCGATGAAAAAACTGAGTGTTACTTTGTCTCTACCTGAGAAGCTCCGACGACGGACAGATTTTTTAGGTCTGTCCGTCATCGTAGCCATAATTAATTTAGTTCCTTAGCCCACCTGCCGCTTATAGCGGAGGAAGTGCGTCCCACTGGCT
>JBDNID010000206.1:0-2413 GCA_041688475.1 Aquiluna sp. | reverse complement strand
GGCGGGTCTTTAGGGGAAGAAAGATTGAATCTATAAAGGAAAGGTGATTTGAGGCCAAAATAACACCACCAGATTTGGGAATGTTTCTTTCTCCACGAACCCACGGACGGAACAGCAGCTTAAGAATTGGCCCAAGAACAAAGTTCTTGAGAAAAAAATATGTCACCTGATCTCCTGCATCGCGATTACCTAAGCTTAGCCAAGCGATTCTCTTGCGAGGTCGGCAGCGCCAATTACCCCCGCCTGATTGCTGAAAGTGGCCGCAACCACCCGAGCCTCGGGTCGAAACCCACGAGCGGGCAACTCCTTGAGGAACCCCTCCCGAATCGGAGCCAGAATCAACTCGCCTGCCTCACTTAGGCCTCCTCCAATTACATAAATTTGTGGATCCAAAGCAGCTGAGATGCTCCCCATTGCCTGACCCAGGTATCCTCCAGCCTGATTTGCAAGAGAAATTGCGCCCGGGTCAGCTTCCAAAAGAGCTTGATAAATAAGCATTCCGGTTAGGCCGGCGTTTGTCTCACTAAGTTCGCTGAGTCTAGAAGCCAGAGCTGAGCCCCCGGCAACCAGGGCGTTAGCCTCTCTCACAACCGCCGAGCCAGAAGCGTACTGCTCCACGCAACCCTTTCGGCCACAGCCGCAAGGTAATCCATTCTGGACAACTCGAATGTGGCCAAGCTCGCCGCCAATGCCAAAGCCGCCACGGCGCAGCTTATTATCGGAAATAACCGCTCCCCCGACGCCAGTGCCCAAGGTCAGCATCACCATGTCTTTTGAGCCTCTGCCCGCGCCAAATTTAAATTCCGCCCAGCCGGCGGCGTTCGCATCGTTTTCGATAACGATGCGAAACGGCACGACGGCCTGCAGTCGATCCCTGAGAGGCTCATTGCGCCAATTTAGATTGGGCGCGTAAAGGATTGTGGACTGTTCCGCATCTATAAATCCCGCAGCCGCTACCCCTACCCCCAAAATTGTCTCTGGGGCGCCCTTGGCTAGTTCCGCAATCAGTTCGGCCACCACAGAAATCATTTTTTCCGGGTCCTGGGCCGGGGAGGGAACTTTTTTTGATGAAAGAATATTTCCGGTTGCATCAACCACGGCACCAAGAACCTTGGTTCCGCCAATATCTATGCCTATAGCTAGCAAATCACGACCTCGTGAACAAATTAGGAACCCCTAAATAGTATGCCCAACCCCACAAAATGACACCCAAATCTTTGTGAGACAGTTGCTCAAAAATCTATGGGTCAGCTTGGAAATCTGTCATAGAGTGATACCCAACACCAGATGGAGGAGACGATGACTTTCTACGATGTGCCACTTTTAATCGAACCGGTTGCAGCCAATAACTCGAGTGACATCCTCCTGGACAGAATGAAAACCAACCCCGAGCACGCTCTGTTCTCAAGAGCGAATCCAGATGGCAGCTGGCGAGAGGTAACTTCGCGCGAATTTCACGCAGACGTCGTCTCGCTGGCAAAAGGAATGCTGGCCAGCGGCATTAAGCCTGGCCAAGCCGTAGCAATCATGAGCCGAACTCGCTACGAATGGAGTGTTATCGACTTTGCCATCTGGTTCGCGGGTGCCGTGAGCGTGCCAATTTACGAAAGCTCCTCAACGAGTCAGATCGAGTGGATTCTCTCCGACTCAGATGCTGTGGCGCTTTTCATCGAAAACGACGAGCACATGGAAAGATACCTGAGCGTAAAGGCAAATACCCCGGAGGTGGCAAACGTTTGGCGAATAGATTCCAAAGACTATTCAGCACTGAATCAAAAAGGCGAGTCAGTCTCCGACCAAGACTTGGAGAAGGCTCGCTCGAACGCCAATTTGGATGATTTGGCGACAATTGTTTACACATCCGGGACTACAGGTAACCCCAAGGGTTGCGAACTAACACACAAGAACTTTGTTGATCATTGCCGCAACGCTGCAGCAGAAATTCCAGAGATTGCAAATGCGAATCAAAGCTCGCTGATCTTTTTGCCATTGGCCCATATTTTGGCTCGCTACGTTTCGGTGCTTTGCATCCAGTCCGGAATCCGAGTCGGTCACCTCGGCGATAGCAAGCTGGTTGCTCAGGTCTTACCCGTATTCAAACCCTCATTTATTTTGGCGGTGCCTAGGGTGTTTGAAAAAATTTACAACGGAGCGGAGCTAAAGGCAGAATCCGGTGGCAAGGGCAAGATATTTAGACGGGCCGCGGAATCCGCAATTGAATACTCCATGGCTCTGGATTCAAGCTCGGGCCCGGGCTTTGCAATGAAGCTTAAACATGGCGTTTTCGACAAGCTGGTTTACTCGAAGATTCGAGCTGCGATGGGAGGAGCGGTTAAGTATGCGATCTCGGGTGGAGCTCCACTTGGCGCCCGACTCGGGCACTTCTATCGGGGAATTGGGCTTATCGTGCTAG
>JBDNID010000029.1:0-5146 GCA_041688475.1 Aquiluna sp. | reverse complement strand
GCCCCCTCTGGCCTCTTTCAACATCGCCCAGGGATCATCGCGTTACCCTCACTTGCGGATTGGCCAGTGGGTTGCAATCCACACCCTCAGCGACGACTCGATTCACCTGGCTCAAAGATTCGCAGGGTTCTCAAAGGATCGTTTTACTGACCTCGAATATCAAATAGGTCCCGGGAATACACCCCTACTGCCAGGTGTCAGCGCCGTCTTGGTGGGGAAGGTGAGGGAGCGTTTCGAGGTGGAGAACAATGCCGTAGTGGTTGTTGATGCCGTGACCGCCGAGGATTATCAAACCAATAGGTCTCCGCTAATTTATTTTCAGCGCGGCTATGCAGCGATCGGCGAGCGAATAGCAGATAACTACTAGTCCACCGCTTCTTGACCCAAAAGCGCCTTGAGTTCTCCAAATAAAGTGTGATCAACACCCACTCTTTGAGGCAGCAAGAAGTGCTTGGTTCCCGACCCAACAAGCTTCACTTGCACCTCTACAGGTCCGGGATACTTGGCCAAAATTTCCGAGAGCTTTTCTAAGCGGCTCTTGGTGGCCATCGACTCTTGAATGGTGAGTTTTATAACTCCGCCTTGTTCTCTGCCGGCATCCAAAAGATCAATCGAGTAGGCCTGAATCATAATTTCTTCATCACGCCTGGAGACTCTTCCGCGGACCGTAACAGTTTGATCCGGGACCAACTTTTCGCGGTGCTCGAGATAGGTCTTACCCATAAACATCAAACTGATCTCCCCAGAGAAGTCCTCGAGAGTCACCTGACCCCAGGGGTTCCCTGAGGATCTTGCAATCCGGTGCTGCACCTGAGTAATAAGGCCAGCGAGCGTCACGGTCTCCCCGTCTTGAATGTCGCTTTCCTTAAGCGCTATTGCTCCCATATCTGAGTGCCTCAGCAACAGTGCCTCCTGGCCAGCCAGCGGGTGGTCAGATACATAAAGACCGAGCATCTCGCGCTCATGCGAAAGTAGGTCACGCTTAGTCCACTCCGGCAGGCTGGGCACCTGAACCACCATTGGGTCCTCGCCTTCAAGTTCGCCGAATAAATCGACTTGCCCAGAAGCCGTCTGCTTACGAGTGACGCTGGCCGAATCGATAGCCTCTTCGTGAATTGCGATCAAAGATCGCCTGGTGTGCCCAAGGGAATCAAAGGCTCCGGCTTTGATGAGCGACTCAACCACTCGCTTTGTGGTGGCCTGCTGTGATGAGCGGGAGAGAAAATCGTGGAACGACGAAAAGGGGCCAGCCTTTCTCGCCTGAACAATGGCGTCTACCACGTTTTTACCAACGTTGCGAATCGCGCCCAAGCCGAATCTGATATCTTCTCCCACGGCCGCGAACACCCCGATCGACTGGTTTACATCAGGAGGAACAACCTTGATGCCCATCTTGCGGCACTCATTTAGGTAAATCGCTAACTTGTCCTTAGAATCCCCCACCGAGGTCAGAAGTGCCGCCATGAACTCCGCAGGAAAGTTTGCTTTCAGGTAGCCGGTCCAATAGGAAAGAACTCCGTAGCCGGCGGAGTGTGCCTTGTTGAAGGCATAGTCAGCAAAAGGCAGCAAAGTATCCCAGAGTGCTGTGATGGCTGGCTTTGAAAAACCCCCAGCAACCATTCCGTTGCTGAAAGCTTCAAACTGCTTTGCTAGCTCTTCCGGTTTCTTTTTTCCCATGGCCCTGCGCAGAAGGTCCGCCTGGCCGAGAGTGTAGCCAGCCACTTTTTGCGCCGCAGCCATAACCTGCTCTTGATAAACAATCAAGCCATAAGTTGGGCCGAGGATGTCCTTCAGCGGCTCGGTCAGTTCAGGGTGAATTCCTTCGGATTCCTGCAAGCCATTTTTACGTTGGGCATAATTAATGTGGGAGTTCATGCCCATAGGACCCGGTCGATAAAGCGCAATCACAGCGGAGATGTGCTCGAATTCCGTCGGCTTTAAGAGGCGCAGAAGCTGGCGCATTGAATCACCATCAAGCTGGAAAACTCCGAGGGTGTCACCCCTTGACATCAGTTCGAAAGTCGGAGCATCGGAATTTAGATCTAGGGTCTCCAGCACTACTTCTTGGTCTCGGTTTGAACGAATGTTCTCTAAGGCATCGTCAATAACCGTCAGGTTTCTGAGCCCCAAAAAGTCCATCTTGAGAAGACCCAGCTCTTCGCAGGGCGGCTGGTCAAACTGGGTAATGATTGCGCCATCTTCCTCGCGCTGCATAATCGGAATGACATCCATCAATGGCTCCGCCGACATGATCACGCCAGCGGCGTGAACGCCCCACTGTCGCTTTAGGGACTCGAGGCCCTGGGCTAACTCGAACACCTTCATGGAGTCCGGATCGGTTTCAATTATCTCGCGAAATTCTTGAGCCTCGGAGTAGCGCTCGGAGTCCTTATTAATAAGGTCATTAAGCGACACATCTCGACCCATTACCGTCGCGGGCATGGCCTTGGTGAGTCGCTCCCCCACCGAGTATGGCATCGCTAAGACTCGAGACGAATCCTTCAGCGCCTGCTTGGCCTTAATTGTTCCGAAGGTGACGATTTGAGCTACTCGATCATTTCCATATTTTTCAGTTACATACTTTATGACCTCTGGCCTTCGACGATCATCGAAATCGACATCAATGTCGGGCATGGAGAGTCTCTCGGGATTGAGAAAACGCTCAAAGATCAAATCGTGCACCAGCGGGTCTAGCTCCGTAATCCCCATCGCATAAGAAACTAGCGAGCCTGCCGCCGAGCCTCTTCCCGGCCCGACCCGGATACCTTGATTCCTAGCCCAGGCAATAAAATCGGACACCACTAAAAAATAACCCGGGAATCCCATCTTGATGATGACTTCGATTTCGTAGGCAGCCTGGTCTTGATGCTTTTCACTAAAGCCCTGCGGGAACCTGCGTTCCATGCCGCGCCAGACTTCTTCTTGGAACCAGCCCGACTCGGTTTGTCCCTCGGGAACCGGAAAGCGCGGCATTAGGTCTCGCTTGATGAAATCGACTTCGCAGCGCTCAGCTATCAAAAGCGTATTGTCGCAGGCCTCAGGAACATCCTTGAAAATCTCGCGCATTTGTGCGGCGGACTTTAGGTAATACTCCTGAGATTCAAACTTAAATCTATTTGGATCCAGAAGATTCGATCCAACCTGGACGCACAACAGGGCATCATGGGCATGAGAATCCGCCTGCTCGGTGTAATGCAAATCGTTCGTAGCAACTAGCGGAAGATTTAAGTCCTTAGCCAAACGCAACAGATCTTCACGCACTCGTTTTTCGACATCTAAAGAGTGATCCATCAATTCGACAAAGAAGTTACCCACACCAAAAATGTCCCTAAACTCTGCGGCAGTCTCAACCGCTTTATCGTATTGGCCCATTCTTAACCTGGTCTGCACCTCGCCACCCGGGCACCCCGTGGTGGCGATCAGGCCCTTGCCATATTTATGCAGCAACTCCCTATCCATTCGCGGCTTGAAGTAGTAACCCGAAAGATAAGATTCCGAAGTTAATCGAAATAGATTTTGCATCGAGTCGTTATCGGTAGACCACATGGTCATGTGACTGTAGGCGCCGCCGCCGGAGACATCGTCATCCCCGCCAGCTCCCCAACGCACTTTTGATTTCAATAGCCTAGATTCGGGAGCTAGATAGGCCTCAATGCCAATAATGGGCTTGATCCCTGCCGCCTTGGACTGCTTCCAAAACTCGTAGGCTCCGTGGGTATTACCGTGATCGGTCATGGCAATTGCCGGCATGCCCATCTCGGCGGCCTTGCCCACAAGCTGCTTAATTCGGGCGGCACCATCAAGCATCGAATACTCAGTGTGGTTGTGCAAATGCACAAAATTATCCTTACTCCCCGGAACCTCTTTGCCTTCAAAGCTAAAGCCTAAAACCGAAAGCTTGTATCGCGCAGTCGATCTAGGGCGAGTTTTAAATCGGAGGGATAATCGCTCTCAAACTCTACCCACTTGCCGGACTTAGGATGCGCGAAGCTTAGCTTCATGGCGTGCAGCCACTGCCGCTCTAAAGACAAGGCGCTAGCGAGTTTTGGGTCAGACCCGTAGAGCGGGTCGCCAACGAGCGGATGTCTAAATTGCGAAAAATGCACTCTGATTTGGTGAGTTCTGCCAGTTTCCAATCCAACCTTCATCAGGCTTGCTGCCGGGAGCACTTCGATTGTGCTGTAGTGGGTAACCGCGGGTTTGCCCTCTGGGGATATTGTGAACTTATAGTCGTGTTTTTGACTGCGTGCTATTGGAGTGTCGATCGTTCCGGCACTGGGTTCGGGTCTACCTTGCACAAGCGCATGGTAGGTCTTTTTCACAGTTCGATCCCGGAAAGCCTGCTTGAGCACCGAATAAGAACGCTCTGATTTGGCTAAAACCATTAGACCGCTGGTCCCGACATCAAGCCGCTGAACAATTCCCTGACGCTCCGGTGCGCCCGATGTAGTGAGGGTTACCCCCAAGTTCAAAAGTGCCCCTGGGACACTCGGTCCATCAAACCCCGCGGAGGGGTGGGCAACAACTCCAGCCGGCTTATCCACCACAACGATGTGATCATCCTGGAAAATAATTTTAAACTCTGCAACCTCATCTGAGGTAATCGCAACCCCTACCGGTTGCTCATCCAATAACACTTCAATTAGCATCTGAATGCTTAGGCGATCGGACTTACCGATTAGCTTGCCGGCTGAAGTGACGGATCCGGCACCAAGCAATTCGGCCGCCTGAGAACGGCTGAGTCCAAGCATTTTACTGAGGCCCAAGTCGGCCCGTTCTCCGATTAGAGAATCTGGCACCGGAAGATATTTACTTACCAACTCCCCCGCCGATCTGATCTCCGCGCAAAGTCCGATAAATCATCAAAGACACTCCGATTACCAGAAACGAATCAGCCAGGTTGAAAATTGGAAAATTGAAAGGAACTTGAATGAAATCAACTACGTGACCACTGAAAAGCTGAGGCTCGCGAAGCACCCTGTCAATTCCATTGCCAGCCGCCCCACCCATCACAAAGCCAGCAATCAGGGCCCAGAGGGGTGTCTTCACTTTGGGCCCATACCAGAGCAATCCAAGAACTGCGGCAATCGAAATAATCGAGAGTATCCAAGTTGCACCAAAGCTCAGCGAAAAAGCGGCGGAGTCG
>JBDNID010000205.1:0-6448 GCA_041688475.1 Aquiluna sp. | reverse complement strand
CAGGGGATTCTGCAGGGCACCTATGAGACTTTTGCTCAAGTTGCGGAAAAGAAGTTCGGTGGAACCCTAAAAGGAACTTTGACTCTCACCGGTGGCTGCGGCGGCATGGGCGGCGCCCAACCGCTAGCTGTCACCATGAACGAGGGCACCTGTTTGATTGTGGATATCGATGAGTCAAGGCTTCGTCGCCGCATCGAGACTCGCTACCTGGATGAGATTGCAGACAATATCGATGATGCCATTGAGAGAGTTGTTAGATACAAGGCTCAAAACAAAGCCATCTCGGTTGGCCTTGTCGGCAATGCTGCAACAGTGTTCCCGGAGCTACTAAAAAGAGAAGTGCCTTTTGACATCGTGACCGATCAAACCTCGGCTCACGACCCGATGTATTACATCCCCGAAGGCATTGAGCTCGATGACGCTCGCGAGTATGCGGAAGCAAACCCGGAAGACTTCACCAAAAGAGCGCAGGCATCCATGGCCAAGCACGTCGAGGCGATGGTCGGCTTTATGGAGATGGGAGCCGAGGTATTTGATTATGGAAACTCAATCAGAGATGAAGCCCGACAGGGTGGGTATTCGAATGCCTTTAAGTTCCCCGGCTTCATCCCGGCATATATTCGGCCATTATTTTGCGAAGGCAAGGGTCCTTTTCGCTGGGTAGCACTATCGGGAGACCCGAAAGACATCTATCGCACCGACCAGGCAGTGCTCGAGCTGTTTCCAGAAAATAAGCACCTCAGACGTTGGATCAATCTCGCTCAAGAGCGAGTCGCTTTTCAGGGCTTACCCGCGAGAATTTGCTGGCTGGGATACGGGGAACGCGATAAGGCGGGCCTCGCTTTCAACGAGCTAGTTCGTAAGGGTGAGGTCTCCGCGCCGATCGTAATCGGTAGAGATCACCTGGACTGCGGTTCGGTGGCATCGCCATATCGCGAGACAGAATCGATGCTGGATGGTTCTGATGCAATTGCCGACTGGCCGCTTCTCAACGCGATGCTGAACACGGCCTCCGGGGCGTCTTGGGTTTCAATCCACCATGGCGGTGGAGTCGGCATGGGTCGATCCATTCACGCCGGCCAGGTCTCGGTGGCCGATGGAACTGACTTGGCGGCTCAGAAGCTCGCGCGAGTGCTAACCAATGACCCTGGTATGGGTGTAATTAGGCACGCCGATGCTGGATACGATCTGGCAAAAGATGTTGCAAGACACAAGCACGTTCACGTTCCAATGCTAGACACTGAGTAGCATTGGCCTACCTTGTGGGCAACATTGGGTCATTGATCATCAATGATTCGGTTTGGGGAGTTGTTCACCAAAAGAAAAACCATGCCTTCATTGTCGAAGACGAAAACATCATTTGGGTGGGCGAGGAATCTAAAGCCCCGGCTTGCGATGATCGGCTTGATGTTGAAGGCGGTTGTGTAATACCCGGCTTTGTTGATTCTCATGCCCATCCGATATTTGCAGGCTCAAGAGAAGTTGAGTTTGCCGCGCGAATGGCGGGAGAAACCTATAAAGCCGGCGGCATAAACTCCACCGTGACGGCCACCCGTGCGGCTTCAAAAAAAGAACTTAGAGCCAACATGCTAAAACTCCAGAGCGAGCTGCACGCTGCTGGAATAACTCATTATGAAGCAAAAAGTGGCTACGGTCTCGATGTTGAAACCGAGCGAATATCACTAGAGGTGGCCAATGAATTTACCAAAGATGCCACCTTTTTGGGCGCCCATGTAATTCCCTTGGGCACAGACCCCGATAGCTATGTTGATTTAGTAACCGGTGAGATGCTGGAGGCGGCTGCACCGCTGGCTAAGTGGGTTGATGTTTTTTGCGATGAAGGGGCTTTTGATCTTGAGCAAAGCCGTCGAGTGTTATCGGCTGGAATATCCAAGGGCCTCAAGCCGAGAATCCATGCCAATCAGATTCGAAATATTGGAGCAATTGAACTGGCTATTGAGTTGGACTGCGCCTCAGCCGACCACTGCACTCATTTGAGCGATCACGACGTTGAACTTTTGGCGGGGGGCAACACGGTCGCCACCTTTTTACCCGGCGCCGAGTTTTCTACTAGGTCCGCATACCCAAACGCTGGCCGCCTAGTGAATGCCGGTGCCCGAATAGCAATTGCTACCGATTGCAACCCGGGTTCGAGTTTCACCACATCGATGGGTTTTTGCATCGCGGTCGCAGTGAGGGAAATGGGATTGAGCGTGGATCAGGCTTTTTATGCCGCCACCATAGGTGGAGCGAATGCTCTTAGGGACAACAGTCTGGGCAATATCATTGAGGGGAATCGGGCGGATTTTGCCGTTCTAGATGCCCCGAACCACCTCTATTTTGCTTATCGCCCGGGAGTACAGCTTGTCTCGCAAACATTTGTTGCTGGGAAAAAAGTTTTTGAAAGGAAATAAATGAACAAGGTAGTTCTCTCGCTAAAGCCTCCGACTCTAAAGCAAACCGTGGATGTCGCTCGAAACCGAGTGAAAGTTGAGATTAGCCAAGAGTCGCTTGATGCCATGGCTAAAACCAGGGCACACATCGAGAAGCTAGCCGTTTCGGAAACTCCGGTTTACGGGATATCAACTGGGTTCGGGGCTTTAGCTCAAAAGCACATTTCACCAAACGACCGCTCTCAGTTGCAGAAGTCGCTGATTCGTTCACACGCTGCCGGCATGGGTGACCCGATTGAAATTGAGGTCGTCCGTGCATTGATGTTTCTCAGGCTCAAAACCATGTGCTCGGGTCAAACCGGGGTGCGGCCAATCATTGCTCAGAACTACGCCGCTTTATTGAACGCGGGGATCACCCCGCGGGTTTTGGAATACGGATCTTTGGGGTGTTCCGGAGACCTTGCTCCACTTGCCCACTGTGCCATGGTGTTGATGGGGGAAGGCAGGGCTTATGGGCCAGATGGCCTAGAGCACCCAGTGCTGGAATTGTTGAAAACCGCCGGCATAGATCCGGTTGAGCTAAAAGAAAAAGAAGGCCTCGCGCTTATAAATGGCACCGACGGCATGCTCGGAATGTTGGCTCTGGCACTGAGTGACTTAGACCTTTTGCTCGACCAGGGAGATGTCATTGCGGCGATGAGTGTTGAGGGTCAGCTCGGAACCGATCAGACCCTGAGGCCCGAACTCCACGAGCCACTGCGGCCACACCCTGGCCAAGCCGTTAGTGCTGCAAATATGTATGCAGCACTTCAAGGCAGTGAGATTGTGGCCTCCCATCGCCATGGTGATGGGGTTGTACAAGACGCCTACTCGCTGCGCTGCGCCCCCCAAGTTTCTGGGGCGGTTAGAGACACTATCAGCCACGCACGCCTGGTTGCTGAGCGCGAGATTAGGGCAATCATTGACAACCCGGTTGTCTTGGCTTCAGGAGAAATCACCTCAAACGGTAATTTTCACGGAGCCCCGGTGGGTTACGTACTGGATTTTCTAGCAATCGCGATTGCCGACCTCGGTTCCATTTCTGAACGAAGAACCGATAGGTTCTTGGATGTTTCAAGAAATCGCGGGTTACCTCACTTTTTGGCCCACGATGCCGGGGTGGATTCTGGTCTCATGATTGCCCAATACACCCAGGCGGCCATGGTCTCAGAGAATAAGAGGCTTGCAGTTCCAGCCAGCGTCGACTCAATTCCATCCTCTGCAATGCAAGAGGACCACGTTTCAATGGGTTGGCATGCGGCTAGAAAACTGCGCAGGGCAATCGATAACCTCAGGCGCATCTTCGCAATCGAATTGGTAGCGGCCGCCAGGGCGGTAGAGCTCAGGGCACCGCTTCGGCCAGCCCCAGCAACCGGTGCCCTCATAGAAATACTCCGTGAAAAAGTTCCGGGTAGTGGGCCGGATCGTGATCTGAGTCAAGAACTAACAGACGCCGAGGAGCTCTTGAAGCCACAAGGCTGAAGTGCTTTGGTAAGAAGTTTTTAGCCCCCAAGCTTTGTTAAGGCACAGAGTTCTCCACAGCAATCCAAATCCTAAAGTTATCCACAGATGTGATATTTGCTAAGTGGTGTCATCTTGATACCATTACCCTTATGGCCATGACAATACGACTAACCCCGGACGAAGAAATAATCCTAAAGAGGTTGGCGAAACAGCTAAATCTTTCCAAGCAGAAAGCGCTTATCGAGGCCATGCTAATGGCCGAGAATCACTCTAGGAAAAAGCGTGATCTTGAATTTGCTCGCAAATATGTAATGACTCACGATAAAGACCTAATGGAGCGGCTGGCTGACGCGTGACCGTCTACCTCGATCTTGAGGACGCTCTCGAACAAATCGCGTTTCTAGGCTTTCGAGTCAAAGATATCGGCCTTTTAGATTCTGCTTTGGCGAGGCCAAAGACCTCTTTATTTGGAGAAGACGCCTATCCGGACCTGCCCACCAAGGCCGCCGCCATGATGCACTCACTCATAAAAAATCTTCCATTGATGGACGGGAACAAGAGAACTGGCTGGTTGCTGTTTGTCTCTTTTATCGCAGCTAATGGCTACCTGCACGATATGACGAGCGACGAAGGCTTCGACTTGACCATCGGCCTAGCCACTGATGCCCTGACCTTGGAAATGGCCGCGAAAATTATTAAAAGTCACTTGGTGCCGCGATCAGGTGCATTTTGATACTACAAAAAGGCTCAAACAGCCCGTAATTTAGCTAAGCCTTCCAAACAGTCTTTAGGTTGCAGAACTCCTTGATCCCGGCATCCGACAACTCTCGCCCAAAGCCCGAATCCTTGATACCACCAAAAGCTAGTTCGGGGTAGGAGACGGTCATTCCATTCACAAATACCGCTCCAGCCGCAAGGTGTTCAATAAAGTAATCCTGCTCTGAAGCATCCTGGCTCCAGATTGCAGAGGAGAGTCCAAAGGTGGTTTGGTTGGCAATCTTAATTGCCTCCTCTTTATCTGCAACTCGATAAACGCTTGCCACTGGACCAAAGGCCTCTTCCATGACCAACTTCATGTCATCGGTGAGCTGGTCAATAACTGTTGCGGGGTAGAAGTAACCGGGACCCTCAGGAGTCTGACCTCCGCACAATATCCTGGCACCCTTGGCCTTAGCGTCCTCCACTAGCTCGATGATGTCCCTCTTGCCATTTTTGGTAGCAAGGGGTCCAAGCTGAGTGGTTTCATCAAGGGGGTCACCCATCTTTAGGGCCTTCATCTTTGCCACAAAGCTGTCGAGGAACTGGTCGTAGACATCGGCAAATACTAAAAAGCGTTTTCCGGCTACGCAAGACTGGCCATTGTTATTGATCCGAGCCGTCACTGCGACGGTGACAGCGGCCTCCACGTCTGCATTGGATGTCACAATAAAAGCGTCTGAGCCCCCGAGCTCCATAACCGATGGTTTGATTTGGCCGCCCGCTTGGGCCGCAACCGCCCGACCCGCAGGCTCGGAACCGGTGAGGGTTACTGCTCTAATTCTCCAGTCATCAATTACTGAAGCAACCGAAGAAGCCGGAATCATCAGGGTTGAAAAAGCACCCTTGGGAAATCCCGCCCGGGTGAACAGGTCATCTAGGTATAGGGCAGTTTGCGGCACGTTTGAGGCGTGCTTCAAAACTCCCGAGTTACCCGCCATTAGGGCGGGAGCAGCGAACCTAATCACTTGCCAGAGCGGAAAATTCCAAGGCATCACGGCAAGCACAACACCGAGTGGCTGCCAGATTCCCATGGCTGCGCTTGCTCCGACTAGGGAAGGATCTGCCAATTTCTGTGGTGCCAAAAACTCTTCAGATTTCGCAGCGTAGAAGCGCATACTTTTCGCGCACTTCAAAACCTCACCCCGGGACTGGGAAATGGGCTTACCCATCTCACGAGTCAAAATTACCGCAGTCGCTTCGACTTCGGATTCAAGAAGTTCGGCTGCAGCAATCATCAAAACTGCGCGCTCGGAGAAGCTCATGCCGCGAAGTTTTTCGTGAGCTTTTTGGGCCAAGGCCAAGCGAGCCTCAACCTCTTTAGGCGTGTGGAGATCAACCTCAAACTCTGTTTCCTCGGTAGCCGGGTTTACAGTTTTCATCGTCATTAGGTCCTCATTCTGATCAAGCTAAATTCATCGAAACCGAAGTTCATATTATTTGAGGCTACTCGGATATGCAGAAGCTTTGTTTGATTCAGCTATTGCTGGGGGTGGTTATGAAGCTCTCAATAGGAGGGCAAGTGCAGGTAAGGTTCCTATCCCCGAATGCCCCATCAATTCTTCGGACTGGCGGCCAGTACTTGCCTTTGGGTTCAGCACCCGCAGGGTAAACGGCTTCTTGTCGCGTGTATGGGTGATCCCACTCACTAGCCATGTGGCTGGCGGTGTGGGGGGCGTTTACCAAGGGATTATTGTCCTTTGGCCAATCGCCATCCTGAACTTTTCGAGCCTCGGCCCGAATCGCTAGCATTGCGTCGATAAAACGATCGATTTCCTGCTTTGGTTCTGACTCTG
>JBDNID010000204.1:0-4001 GCA_041688475.1 Aquiluna sp. | reverse complement strand
ATGCCTGAGCTCCGTGACGTACTTTCGAACGTAATCCCCATTGGGGTCAAATTTTTGCCCCTGTAAAATCGGATTAAAGATTCGGTAATAAGGAGACGCGTCCGTTCCACAACCCGCCGTCCATTGCCATCCGTGAGCGTTTGAAGCTGGATCGAAGTCTGTTAGGTGCGTTTCAAACCAATCGGCTCCAATCTGCCACTCAAAATGGAGGTCTTTCACCAAAAAGCTCGCCGTCATCATTCGGGCCCGGTTATGCATCCAGCCGGTGGTAAGGAGCTGTCGCATTGCGGCATCCACCGCCGGATAACCGGTTTTGCCTTGCTGCCAGGCCTCTAATAATTTCGCATCTTCGATTGGGTCGCTGTAGCGCATCTTCTCGAACCTAGGTTCGTAATACTCAGTCTCGGTATCTGGGTTGTGAAATAAGACGTCTGCATAAAATTCACGCCAAGCGATCTCCTTGCGAAAAACCTCTTCACCCTCGGAGTCTCCCAATTGGGCCAATAGGGTACGCGGATGGATTTCGCCTCGGGCTAGAGCGTGTGAGAGCTGGGAGGTGCCCGAAAGGTCCATCCGATTGCGCTGCTGCGAGTAATCGGTGAGTGCTCTTTTTTGGAAGCGGGAGAAGGTTCTTTTGGCGAAGGCCTCTCCGGCCTTTACCTCAAATGGGCTCTGGCTTTCAGGCGCAGCGAAATCAAAACTTTCGGGGGACTTGGCCCACATCACGCTCTCAACATCTAATTTAAATGGCCTAACGTCCAACTCCAGAAGCCAACGCTTATAAAAAGATGTGTAGACCCGAACATTAGTGCCGTCGTCTTTTCGAACGCTGCCAGGAATTACCGCGTAATTGCTGCCAACTAGCTCTAGCTCAATTCCAATTTTGGCAAGTGCCTCGAAAACCAAAGCCTGCTCGGCGATGCCTTTTTTATCGAATGACTCGGTTGCGACAACCGAAGTTACCCCAAGAGCCATGGCGATACTGGTCATTACCTCCCGAGGATCTTTATCAAATACCGAAAGCCGATTCTGAAGATCAAGGCTCAGCGATTGGACGGAAGCGAAAACCGAGTGCTGAAGAAGTGGTGTCAGATCCGATAAGTTCTTCGGCAAGAAAAACACCGGGTACAAAGTTTTATCCTTATCGCCACTGGCTAGAGTTGCAGCGTGATAAAGTGCCGGGTTGTCCTGGAGCCTAAGATCCTTACGAAACCAAAAGATCCTAGACATTATTTTTTTGGCGCAAGAAAAGTAGCTGAAAAGTGACCAGCGCGGCCAGCACTGCGGCCCCCAGCATATGAACGCCAACTAGCAGCGCGGGGACCCCGAGCCTGGCTTGAATAATCCCGAGAGTCGCCTGGCCGACTGTGACCAATAAAAGGATAACCAGGACTCTGGTTGGTAGATCCCCGAAAGGCCTCTTGGAAAGCTTGAGCTGAAAAAACAATTGCACCGAAATAAGTGCCAACATTAGATATCCTGGGTAGCTATGCAAATGCTGCCAAATCTCAATACTGAAGCCATTTCTGGGGGTATTGGCATCTCCAGCGTGCGGGCCAGCCCCGGTGACGATAATCCCGGCCAGGATTGAGGCCAACGACACAAAGACTGTGGGCCAAGCCAGAAACTTGGCAACTTTAGAGACCGGCTTGATTGGTTTAGGCAATGCTCGAAATACCAACACCGCCGCTATGGCAATCAAGAACATCGAAACCAAAAAGTGAGCACCCACAATCCAGGAGTTCAAACCCGTTAGCACTGTGATTCCACCCAAAACCGCCTGAACTATAACGCCAAGGCCTAGCGCGAAGGCGGGGATTACAATGCCAGATTTTCTTGTCTCTCGAACTCTTATGACCAAGAGAAGTCCAAAAAGCGCCATGGCGGGGAAACAGATTGCGATACCAATAAAGATTTGGTCGGCAATCAAAAACAAAACCATAGCAATCGCGGATGAGAAAAAACCGACAATTGGAGGGCTTAGCCTTTTGAGGTTGCCATGAATTCGGACCGCAACCGCAAAGGTCAAAATTGCCACTATCAAAAGAACAAACGTCAGCAATCGGTTTCCGAATTCGATGATTCCGTGGAAACCCATTTCGGAGGTGGTGGTAAGCGATTCTTCGGTGCACATCGGCCAGGTCGGGCATCCGAGCCCCGATCCTGTTAGCCTGACGGCGCCTCCCGTGACGACAATAAGTATTTGAGTAGCCAGAGAAAGCCAGACATAAAGCCGCAACCTTGCCTTGGAGGCAAGACCATTTAGCCAAATGGACTTAATAATCCGCACCGCACACCATTACTTAGGTGACCCTAAGTCCTTTATTTCAGCTTTTGCGTCTATCGTTAGACGACTTAGATTTAATTATCTCACGAGTTCTTTAACAGGAATAACGAGATGAGCCGAGAGTTGTACCTAAAAGAAAGTAGGAGGCATCCATGTCAGAAAAAATCATAGACCGCCCAGAACTAGATGAGCTTGGTAACTACGAGTTCGGTTGGTCCGACAAAGATGATAAAGGCGCCTCGGCGCGCCGCGGTATCAGTGAGGAAGTCGTTCGCGATATTTCCGGTCTGAAGAATGAGCCGCAGTGGATGCTAGACATTCGCCTCAAGGGCTATGAGTATTTCCTCAGGAAGCCAATGCCAACCTTCGGCAGCGATCTTTCCGGTATTCACTTTGACAACATTAAGTATTTTGTGCGTTCCACAGAAAAGCAAGCGCAGACCTGGGAAGACCTTCCAGAAGACATTCGCAATACTTATGAGCGGCTTGGAATTCCAGACGCCGAGCGCCAGAGACTAGTTGGAGGCGTTGCAGCGCAGTACGAATCCGAAGTGGTTTATCACCAGATTCGTGAGGACCTCGAAGAGCAGGGCGTTTTGTTCTTGGACACCGACACCGCTCTAAGAACTCACCCGGAACTATTCAAGGAGTACTTCGGTACCGTGATTCCAACCGGAGACAACAAATTTGCCGCTCTAAACACCTCGGTGTGGTCAGGTGGGTCATTTGTTTATGTTCCAAAGGGTGTCCACGTGGAGATCCCACTCCAGGCGTATTTCCGAATCAACACTGAGAACATGGGGCAGTTCGAGCGAACCCTGATTATCGCCGACGAGGATTCTTATGTGCACTACATCGAGGGCTGCACCGCTCCGATCTACCAGTCAGATTCTTTGCACTCCGCGGTTGTGGAAATTATCGTAAAAAAGAACGCTCGAGTTCGCTACACGACCATTCAGAACTGGTCGAACAATGTTTACAACCTGGTGACCAAGCGGGCAATTGCTCACGAGGGCGCAACCATGGAGTGGATTGATGGAAACATCGGTTCAAAAGTGACTATGAAGTACCCGAGCGTAATCCTGGCCGGCGAGCACGCTCGTGGCGAGACTCTCTCGGTCGCCTTCGCCGGCGAGGGTCAGCACCAAGACGCTGGAGCCAAGATGATTCACCTGGCCCCTTACACCACCAGTTCGATTGTCTCAAAGTCGATCGCACGCGGTGGCGGAAGGACCTCTTACCGCGGAGAGATCCGAGTGAACCCGGGTGCTCACCACTCGGCAAACACTGTTCGCTGCGACGCACTGCTGGTAGACACCATCTCGCGATCTGACACTTACCCTTCAAACGATATACGTGAAGACGATGTGTCTATGGGTCACGAGGCCACCGTTTCTCAGATCAGTGCGGAGCAACTTTTCTACTTGCAGTCACGAGGCATGAAAGAAGATGAGGCCATGGCAATGATTGTGCGCGGATTTATCGAGCCAATCGCCAAAGAGCTTCCAATGGAGTACGCACTAGAGCTAAACAAGCTAATCGAAATGCAAATGGAAGGTGCGGTGGGCTAGTCAATGGCGCAACACGGTATTCAAGAACACAGCCACGGCATTCCCATTCAAACGCGGTCTCAGAGACCACAGTCAACCTCGGTATCAGATTTTCCTGAAGTTTCCAGACTTCAGGAAATCTGGCGCTACATCCCACAGGATCT
>JBDNID010000203.1:0-3035 GCA_041688475.1 Aquiluna sp. | reverse complement strand
GGGTATGGCCCAGAGTTAAAGGTTGAGGTGTAAAAAGCCTCGGGGGAGTTATCAAGATCATCAGCATTTATGCCACAAGGCACCTCGGTTCCAGAGGTGTAAACATAGTCACCGATTGCTAGGCCCCCGGCAGTAAGGGCAACCACCAGTGCTCCGGCAGAGATTGCTGCAATCTTCATTGATTTAAGCATAGGTCAAACTAACACACTCACAGGTGGGCGTATTGTCTAGTTGTCTTGGGTTAAAGCAACTCCCAAAAAAAGCCTAAATTGGCACTGAGCCCTTGAAAATTGCTGGCCATCAAAGCGATAGTTAGCAATGATCTGAGAATCGGATTGGGTCTAGTTACTCAAAGCCAAGAGGTATTCAACCATCGCCTGCGCCATGGCCTCTCTGGCCGGAACTAGGTACTTTCTTGGGTCAGACAGCGAACCACCGTTGGCGAAGTGTTCGGCAACCGCCTTATTGAAGACCAAGTTGAACTCGGTCGCCACATTCACCTTGGCAATCCCAGCGGCTAGTGCCTTTTTTAGCTCGGGAATCGCGACCCCGGAAGAGCCGTGTAACACAAGTGGAACTGGGACGGCGCTCGCGAGCTGGCTAATCAATTCAAGATCCAAACTTGCGGATTTCTCAGTCATGGCGTGGGAGCTGCCAACCGCAACGGCCAAGCCAGCTATTCCTGTGGCCGCAACAAACTCGGTCGCCTCAGAAGGCTTAGTTCTAACTCCTGGGGCATGAACTCCGTCCTTGCCGCCAACCTCACCAAGCTCAGCCTCGAACCAAATCCCTTTGGCCGATGCGGCCTGAGCTAAATCCCTAGTGGTGGCTAGGTTCTGTTGATAAGAAAGCTTGGAACCATCGAACATCACCGAGCTAAAGCCCAACTCAATTGCTTCTAAGACAAGTTCGGGTCTTGTTGCATGGTCGAGGTGCACTGATATATCGGCACTACTTTGGCGAGCAAGCGCTAATAGCGCTAAGCCCATTGGCTCAAGTGAACCGTGGTAATCAACCGTATTTTCAGAAAGCTGCATCACTAAACCCGTGTTGCTTTGTTCGGCAGCCTGAATCAGGGCTTCGCCCTGTTCGAGCAGGATGGCATTGGCCGCCACTACAAAGCTCTGCCGGCTAAGAATGGCTCCGGTTGTTTTTAGAGTCATGAGACTTCTTCCACTTTTAGGGTGCTGGCCAAATCGGCCAACTTCTCCCAGTTGATTTGCCCGGCCACGGGCTCAAGCACTGCCAAGCAGCCAGCCGCAGCTGCATTCTGAAGCAGCTGAGAGTCAGTGAGACCTTGATCTAAACTCCAGCTTGCCGCAGCGACCATCGCATCCCCGGCCCCGGTTGGATTGCCCTCCACCTTAGAAACCCGAACTGAGAGGATCTTTTGGTCTGCAAAAAGCTTGGCCCCTAGTTCCCCCAGCGAAACTAAAACCCGTTTTGCGCCAAGTGACAGTAAATGCGCAGCCCCTAGCTCAACTGATTCCATGCCCGTGGCAGCCAATAGCTCTTCTTGGTTTGGCTTTAGCAGATCAAAGCCGAGCTTGGCAGCCTCGATAAGCCCAGTGCCGGAGGTGTCGATCACGGTTATTGGAAAATTGTCTCTGATTCGCGTTAGTAGCCGATAGATTTGCTGGCTTGTCAGCTCGGCTGGGAGCGAGCCACTGAGGACTCCGACCGAGGTGTGCTTGGCGCCTTGGATGATGGCTAAAAAGGCTTCGAATTCAGATTCCGAAATGCTAGGGGCTGGCTCATTAAAAACAGTTGCATCTTTGTCAACAACACTCACGCAGGTTCTGGTCTCGGCGACCGTCTCAACTGCTTGGTAGCTAATTTCAAGTTTCTCAAGCTCTGCATGGAGCCACATTCCGGCCTGGCCCCCGGTTGGCAGGACCAAGGCGGTTTGATGCCCACCCGATTTGAGCACGCGAGCGACATTAAGTGCTTTACCGCCGGCGAGCTTATGGACTCTTTGCACCCTATGTGACTCACCCAGCACCAGCTTGTGCACCTGGTAAGTGACATCAATCGCTGGAGAGAGGGTTATAACGGCGATCAAGAGCTTTTCAGCCGATCTATTGCGCTCAGCGCGGCCCCGATGCAGCCAGAGGTGCCCTCAAGCTTCGAGATCAGGATCTTTGGCCTTAGCTGAATGCCCAAAACCTTATCAAGCTCTTTTTCTAGGCTTAGCCCGAAATCTGGATCGGCATCGGCGATGCCACCTGCGATAACAACGGCTTGGGGGCCAAGGGTGCTGGCCACAAAATGAATGCCGAAAGCGAGTGCTTCGTAGAACTCACTTCTGAGTTCTCTGGCAATTTGGTCTAGTTCTTTACGAGCGTTCAGGATTAAATCCGGGGTGGCGTCTTTACCGCTGAGCTCTTTATAGTTTCGAACTAAAGCGCCACCAGAGACCGTCATCTCCATGCAGCCGGTCTTGCCGCAAACGCAAGGCCTATCGTTTCTGGTCGGTGCATGACCAATCTCACCGACTGCGCTGTGTGGCCTATAGATGGCTCCGTTGATTACCAAGCAGGCCGCAAGGGCTGTGCCAATCGCCATGATCATTGCTGAGTCGTAACCTCTGGCCGCGCCAATTCTGAACTCGGCATAACCGCTGGCGGTCACATCGTGCTCTAAATAAACCGGAATCCCAACTAGTTCCTGAAGTTTTTGGACAATTGGAAGATTGCGCCAGCCCAGGGTTCCCGAAAAAACTGCGATGCCGTTTTGGGCGTCGACAATCCCCGGCACGCAAAGCCCAACCACCACTATCTCGTGGCTATCTAGGTAACTTTTTACAATCTCGGCCAAGACCTCAATAGCTTGTTCGCCGGACGCGTCATTCTTTGGAGTCTTGGTCCGGCGCAACTGGCTAACAGCGCCTTCGCGCGAGACCAGGCCAGACTTTATGCTGGTGCCACCAAGATCAATCCCAAGTATTTTCACTATCGAAACCTAGCAAGCCTTTAGCTAAGGACGATTGATCTCGAGAGGTGTCTTGGGTTATCGACGTCTAGACCTTTGGCCTC
>JBDNID010000028.1:0-9859 GCA_041688475.1 Aquiluna sp. | reverse complement strand
TGTAGCGCAGCTTGGTAGCGCATCTGTTTTGGGAACAGAGGGTCGCAGGTTCAAATCCTGTCATCCCGACCATTTGGTCGATCGAGTCCGTCAATCTCTTGGAGAAGTAGTTGAAAACCACTGTAGAAAAGCTAAACCCAACACGTGTCAAGCTCACCATTGAGGTGGACCAGGCAACCTTCAAGCCGGCCTTGGATGCCGCCTACAAGACGATCTCTTCGCAGGTGAACATTCCTGGGTTTCGGAAAGGAAATGTCCCGGCCCAGATCTTGGATCAGCGGGTTGGCAAAGATTCGATATTGGCCCAAGCGATTAATGATGGCATGGACAGCTTCTACCGCGAAGCAATCCAGTCCGAGAAGCTTCGCCCTCTAAGCACCCCTCAGGCAGAGGTGAAAAGTGCGCCGAGCGCCAGCGATCCAGACAAGGCTCTAATCATCGAACTAGAGGTTGAGGTGCGCCCAGAGTTCAAGCTTCCCGAATACAAAGGAATGCAAATCAAGGTCGATACTGTAAAGGTCGCCAAGATGGACATCGAAACTGAGCTCGATGCTCTCCGCGCTCGCTTTGGGACTCTTATAGAGGTTGACCGCCCAGCTAAAATGGGAGATTTCACCACGATAGATCTAGCGGCCCAAATTGAGGGCAAGCAGATTGACAACGTGAAAGATATTTCTTACGAAATCGGCTCTGGTCAGCTCTTGGATGGTATCGATGAGGCGCTAGACACCCTGACTGCTGGTGAGACCACGACCTTCCGTTCCAAGCTCGTCGGCGGTGACGAAGCAGGTAAAGAGGCTGAGGTCACCCTGACCCTAACCGCTGTTCAAGAGCGTGAGTTGCCAAAGGCGGATGACGATTTTGCGCAGTTAGCCAGCGAATTTGACACCATCGCAGAACTTAAGGCAGACATTGAGGCGGGCATCCAAAAGAGCATGGTGCAAAAGCAGATTCTTCAGGCCCGCGATCTAATCGTCGACGAGCTTTTGCTTAAGGCTAAGATTCCGCTATCTCAAGAGACAATTAGTCGCGAGGTTGAGAACCACCTAGCTGGTGAGGGTCGTGAAAAAGACGAGGCTCATCGCAAAGAGGTCACTGAGGAGACCGAGAAAAATTACCGGGTTCAGATTCTTCTGGATGCGGTTGCAGAGGCCGAAGAGGTCAAAGTCGAGGACCAAG
Organism: Aquiluna sp.; assembly: GCA_041688475.1. GTDB lineage: Bacteria > Actinomycetota > Actinomycetes > Actinomycetales > Microbacteriaceae > Aquiluna. The sequence continues at coordinate 8,680 of JBDNID010000028.1, read as the reverse complement.
AGCTAATCGAGTACTTAGCATTTGCCTCTCGCAATTACAACATGGAGCCGAACGATTTCATTAAGCAGGTGGCCAACGCCGGGCAAGTTCCGTCCTTTGTAGAAGAGCTTTCACGCCGCAAAGCAGTGGATGCTCTGGTAGCTCTCGCAGAGATTTCAGACTCCAAGGGCGCCAAGGTTTCGGTAACCGCCTAACGCCTTAGGCGAACAAGTGGGTCGCATTGGCCATTGGGTAGCTATCGTTTATCTTTAGATAGCTAAGGAGTAGCTCTAAATGGCAAACACACCAATGGAATTAAATGGCGTATTCGATCGCCTTTTGAAAGATCGCATTGTCTGGTTGGGCAGCGAGGTAAGAGACACTAACGCGAATGAAATTTGCGCCAAGATTCTCTTGCTGGCGGCCGAAGATTCCCAAAAGGACATCTTTTTATACATCAACTCTCCGGGCGGTTCGATAACCGCCGGTATGGCAATCTACGACACGATGCAGTATGTCCCAAATGACATAGTCACCGTCGGTATCGGGATGTGCGCATCGATGGGCCAATTCCTATTGTCATCGGGTGCCAAGGGCAAGCGCTACGCAACTCCAAACACTCGTGTGTTGCTCCACCAGCCATCGGGAGGCTTCGGCGGAACCGCTGCCGACATTCAGACTCAAGCCGAGTTAATCATGTCCATGAAGCGCCAGCTGGCAGCGATTACCGCAGATCAGACTGGCAAAACCGTGGAGGAGGTCATGCTCGATGGTGATCGAGACCGCTGGTTCACCGCTCAGGAAGCTTTGGAATACGGCTTTATCGATCAGATACAAGAGTATGCAAGCCGTTCAACCGGCGTAGGGAAGGCCTAATCATGACCAGTTTTAATCCAGAATCAATGCCGCAAGCTCGCTACATTCTTCCCGACTTTGAAGAGCGCACCTCTTACGGCATTCAGCGCCATAATCCATACTCCAAGTTGTTCGAGGACCGCATCGTGTTCTTGGGTGTGCAGGTAGACGACGCTTCGGCCGATGACATCATGGCGCAGTTGCTGGTGCTCGAGTCTCAGGACCCGGATCGCGACATTACTTTGTACATCAACTCTCCAGGTGGTTCCTTCACGGCTCTGACTGCCATCTACGACACCATGGAATACATAAAGCCTCAGATTCAGACCGTCTGTTTAGGTCAGGCGGCTTCAGCCGCGGCGGTATTGCTGGCTGCAGGTGCTCCAGGTAAGCGCCTAGCGCTTCCAAACGCACGGCTTTTGATTCACCAGCCATCTTCCGGTGGTGGAGGTCAGGGTCAGGCTTCGGACATCGAGATTCAGGCCAGGGAAATCATGCGCATGCGCGAGTGGCTGGAGTTCACTCTGGCGAAGCACACTGGTCGCGATGAAGCTCAAGTCTCGAAGGACATTGATAGAGATAAAATCCTGACCTCTCAAGAGGCTCTGGAGTATGGCCTTATAGATCAAGTCTTGGCTTCTCGCAAAAGCCACTAAAGCGGCAGGGAACACCTAATTTCCTGTATTTGGACTATAGGCTTTGAAGATGACTCTGAGCGAGACCAGCGACCTACTCAAGTGCAATTTCTGTGGCAAAAGCCAAAAGCAGGTTCGCAAGCTAATCGCAGGACCAACGGTCTACATTTGCGATGAGTGCATCGAGCTTTGTAACGAAATCATTGAGGAAGAGCTTGGCACTCACGCGGCGGAGTCGATTGAATCAATCGAGTTACCGAACCCCAAGGAAATAAAGGCATTTTTAGACGAGTATGTAATCAGTCAGGATGCAGCGAAAAAGCAGCTGGCGGTCGCGGTATACAACCACTATAAGCGAATCAGAGCGGCGGGAACTCTGACAAAAAAGGGCACAAGCCATGACGATATTGAGATTGCAAAGTCCAATATCTTGATGATTGGGCCTACCGGCTGTGGCAAAACCTACTTGGCTCAAACCCTGGCCAAAAGACTAAATGTTCCTTTTGCCGTTGCCGATGCCACGGCACTCACCGAGGCTGGATACGTAGGCGAGGATGTTGAGAACATCCTTTTGAAACTCTTGCAGGCTGCCGATTACGATCCCAAACGTGCCGAGAGCGGGATTATCTACATCGATGAGATTGACAAGATTTCACGCAAGTCAGAGAACCCTTCGATTACAAGAGACGTGTCTGGTGAAGGCGTCCAGCAAGCCCTTTTGAAGATTCTTGAGGGCACCATTGCTTCGGTGCCTCCGCAGGGGGGCCGCAAGCACCCTCAACAAGACTTCATCCAGATTGACACCACCAACGTGCTGTTTATTGTGGCCGGCGCGTTCGCTGGCCTGGAGACCATTGTGGCTGCGCGAACGGGCAAGAAGGGAATCGGTTTTGGCTCACCGCTAAAAGAAAAAACTGAATCCAACGATATTCTCAAACAAGTACTGCCTGAGGACTTGCGAAAATTTGGTTTAATTCCGGAATTCATAGGGCGACTTCCCGTTTTAGCCACTGTCGAGCAGCTTGATAAGCCGTCCCTGATAGCAATCTTGACTAAGCCCAAGAACGCGCTGATCAAGCAGTATCAAAGAATGTTTGAAATCGACGGTTTTGAGCTGGAGTTCACTCCTGAGGCGATTGCTCTCATCGCCGATCAAGCAGTCGAGCGTGAAACCGGGGCTAGGGGTCTGAGGGCCATTCTTGAAGAAATCCTGGGTCCGGTTATGTTCGAGTTGCCCGGATCTGAGGAGCAGGGGAGGGTTGTGATCACTGCCGAGATAGTGACCGATAAGGTTTTGCCAAAGGTGCTTCCACTTATAGAGCGACTCAAAGACAAGACCGCCTAGGTAAAAAAATCAAACCCTCTTCGCAAAAACTTGCCCCGTATTTAGCCGGGACCGTTGCTTCCACGACCGGCTCAATCGCGACGTTTGGAATTGCGATTGCCGGCCTTACGGCAATGGGTGCGAACTCGGCTCAAACTGCAACTGCCCTAGCGGTTATGCTTTTTGGGTACGGGGTCTTATCGATTGGGCTCAGCGTTTGGCTTAGAATGCCAATCAGCGTGGTCTGGTCAACCCCCGGAGCTGCTTTTTTGGCAAGCTCTCAGATTCTTGGTCTTACCTTTGATAAGGCAGTGGGTGCGTTTTTAGTCTCTAGCCTTCTTATCTTGCTAACCGGGCTGTGGCCTGCTCTTGGAAAACTGGTGGCTAAAATTCCGCCGCAAATATCTGCGGCAATGCTGGCTGGTGTGGTGTTTCCCTTTGTTGTCGCGACAGTTCATGCAGGAGTGGTCTACCCGATTTTGATTTTGCCTCCGGTGATTCTGTGGCTTTTACTCAATCGTTTTATCCCCATCTGGGCATCTCCAGTCTCGATAGCGCTGGGCTTTGTGCTGATTGCTTTGAGCCCCGAGGTGAATGATATTTCTCAGGGCAGTTTCTTGCCCGAGTTTTCTTTTGTGGGTCCGGTTTTTGATTTGGCCATTATTTTAGCCATCGGGGTTCCGTTGTATTTGATCACCATGGCCTCTCAGAATTTGCCTGGGTTAGCGATCATGAGCGGTTTGGGGTACCAGATTCCTTCTGGCAAAGTCTTTAGAGCCACCGGCTTGGGCTCCGCTATCACCAGCTTATTTGGAGGTTTCGGCTTGAATCTGGCGGCTATTACCGCCGCTCTCAACGCCGATGAGCACGCGGCCAAAGATCCCAATCGCAGATGGATTGCGGCCAGTTTTGGCGGCGTGGTATATATTTTGTTTGGCGTATTTGCGGCGCCTTTTGCCGCATTCGTCTTGGCGGTCCCAAGAGAGCTGCTGCTTTCTTTGGCCGGCTTAGCGCTTTTGAACACCTTCGCCGGATCGCTCAGAACTGCGGTAAGCGAAGATGGCTTGCGATTGGCGGGAGTGGCAACCTTCATCATCGGGGCCGCGGGAATTACGGTATTTGGAATCGGAGGAGCCTTCTGGGCCCTAACTGTTGGTGTTCTAATTTGGCTATTCACCAAAAAGCGTTAGTTCAAACCTCTTCGATTCAAAAGCGGACCAATCTTTGGAGCTCTTCCCAAGAATTCCGCCACTAATTCCATGGAGTCTTTAGAGCCACCCCGGGAAAGTAAGTGGTCTGAGAATCGCCGGCCATTTTCTCGAGTCAGGCCGCCGTGTTCTTTAAACCACTCCACCGTGTCCGCATCTAAAATCTCACTCCAGATATACCCGTAGTACCCGGAGGCATACCCGCCCGCAAAGATATGGGCAAAGTAATTTGGTCGATACCTAGTCGGAACGACTTTGAAATCTAGGCCGTAATCCTTAATCGCCTTAGCCTCAAAGGCCTCGATGTCATCGGGGGTTTCTGGGGCCTCGTGAAGTGCTAAATCGAGGATTGCTGCTTGCAGGTAGTGAGTGGTCTCAAAACCCTGGTTAAAGCCCTCGGCCGCTCTAAGTTTGTCAATCCATTCCAGAGAGAGCTTTTCGCCTGTCTCAAAGTGCACCGCATAGTTTTCCAAGACTTCTGGCCAAAGCATCCACATCTCATTCACCTGGGAGGGGTATTCCACGAAGTCCCGCTCGACATTAGTGCCGGAGAATCTTGGGTACTTGACTTGGGACAAGAGGCCATGCAGAGCGTGGCCAAACTCGTGGAACAGGGTTGAAACTTCATCGAAGGTCATAAGGGCGGCGTCGCCGGCAGCGGGCTTTGGAATGTTCATGTTATTCACGACCACGGGCAACTTTTCAAGCAGAGTGGACTGATCAACCAGGTTATTCATCCATGCCCCACCTCGCTTGGAAGTTCTGGCATAGGGATCAAATATGTAAACCCCGCAAGCCGAACCGTCATCATTATTTACCTGATAGACCCGGGCGTCGCCGTGGTAGGCGGTTAGGTCTTCTCGCCTTGAAAATTCAAGGCCATAGAGTTTTCCAGCTGCGAAGAAAACCCCGTCCTCCAGGACTCGCCAGAGTTCGAAGTAAGGCTTCAGTAAGGATGTGTCAATTGAGAAACGATTCCCTCGGACTTGCTCGGTAAACCGATCCCAGTCCCAGGATTCCAAGTTGGCGTTTGGAATCTCATCTTGCAAGATCATCTCGAGCGTTGAGGCCTCGGTCTCGGCATTTCTTCTGGCTACTGGCGCTATTCCGCGCAGCACCTCGTGGATCCGCTTGGGAGTTTGAGCAGTTTGCTGAGAGGTTACGTACTGAGCGAAGTTCTCGTAGCCGAATAGTGCAGCTTTTTCCCTCCTCAGGTCCAACAGCTCTCTTACCAGCCCCGAGGTGTCATTGGCATTGCCCCTTGAGCCGCGAGAAAGTGCTCGTTGCATTAACTCTTGGCGCAGCGGACGATCCGCCAAACTCGCTAATAGTGGGTGGCCCGAATAGTTCAAAAGTGGAATTGTGTAGCCGGTTTGATCGCGGTCTGAAGCGGCTTGCTTCAAGGATGCCAATTCGGCTTTGGACAGACCCTCCAGTTGTTCTTCGGTTTCCAGATTCACCGCTAGATCGTTCGTGTCTGCCATCAGGCGCTTATCAAATTCGGCCTCGATTGAGCTAAGTCGTTCATTGATTTGGGTGACTCGAGCCCTTTCTGCCTCTTCTAAGTCAGCTCCTGCGAATCTGAAATCTTTGAGGTACTTGGTCAGTAGCCAGTCGCTTTGCTGTTCAAGTTCAAGGTGTCCCTTATCCCGCATTCCTTCCAGAATTAGAAGCCTTGCAAATAAGTCCGGACTCAGCATGATTGAATCGGTGTGTGCGGCGAGTTTTGGGCCAATTTCCGCTTCTAGGTTTTGAATTTGTTCGTTTGTATCAGAGGCGCTTCGGTTATAAAAAACCATCAACATGCTGTTAAGTAGGTCGCCCGCTTTTTCTAGAGCCAGGATTGTGTTATCAAAGCTCACGTCGAGCGTGTTTAAGATGCTCGAAATTTCCTTGTTGTGCTCCGCAACCGCATTCTCAAAAGCTGGCATGTAGTGCTCGTCTTTGAGGTTTTGGAAATCTGGCAGTTCGAATTCGAGGGTGCTCCTTGAAAGCAGTGGATTAGTCATACCAAAAGACTATCCCTCGTGCACAAACTCCAAATCGCTAAGTGAGATTTCAGGCGCCTCTACAACCAATAGCTCTCTTATTTTGCCGGCGGCCTTGAGATCTTTGGCAAGCTTCTCGAGCTGATTCTTTGGCCCAGAAAGCTTGGCCGTTTTGATCTCGGCTTTCATCGATAGCTTCGCGTCCGATTTGGCCTTGCGTATCAACATGAGCGAAGCAGCAGCGGGCCTGAGCAATGAGTTGTCGCTGAAGCCGATTAGTTCCGTCGAGGGCCACGGGGAAAGGTGCACAGACCCTTGTTGCCACCAGCTCCATACCTCTTCTGCCGCAAACGGGATTATTGGAGCCAATAGTCGGACTAAAACGCTTAGCGCTTCGCGCAGCGCAACCACGCCTGAGCCAGTTTCTTGCTCGGAGAATTCGCCATTAGCCCATACCCGCTCTTTGACCAACTCCATGTAGTCGTCGGTAAATGACCAGAAGAAGGATTCGGTCAGCTCTAGTGCTTTGGTGTGGTCGAAGCCTTCGAATGCCTTGGTGGCTCCCACGATCACTTCTTGAAGCCCAGCCAGCATCGCATTGTCAATTGGCTCAGTGATTTCGGAGACACCGCTAGGCAATTCAAAGCTCAAGGCGAAGCGGGCGGCATTTAGCAACTTAGTCGCTAGTCTTCGACCAATCTTCATCTGACCTTCATCAAATGCGGCATCTGTTCCGAGCCGAGCCGAAGCCGCCCAGTATCGCACGGCATCAGAACCGTGGGTTTCTAGGATCTCATTTGGAACCACAACGTTGCCCTTGGACTTTGACATCTTTTTACGGTCTGGATCTAATATCCAGCCCGAAATTGCAGCGTTTTTCCACGGCAATGCCCCATGCTCTAACTCGCTTCTCAAAAGTGTTGAGAAGAGCCAAGTTCGGATGATGTCCTGTCCTTGGGGACGAACATCAAAAGGGAAGACTTTTTCAAAAAGCTCAGGCTTTGTTAGCCAGCCGCCGGCAAGCTGTGGGGTGAGCGAGGAAGTTGCCCAGGTGTCGAGAATGTCTAATTCGCCAATAAATCCATTGGCCTGACCGCGCTGCGATTCATCAAAGCCCAACGGGGTCTCGGATGAAGGGTCTACCGGGAGAGACTCGGAACTCGGCGCAATGGGTTTTTCGTAATCGGGGTTGCCATCATTATCCAATGGGTACCAGATTGGAATTGGGACGCCGAAAAATCTTTGGCGAGACACTAGCCAGTCTCCGTTTAGGCCATTTATCCAGTCCTCCAGGCGCACCCGCATAAATTTCGGGTGAAAGCTCAGCTCTTTTCCATGATCTATGAGCTTCTGAGAAATAGGCTGATTCTTGCCGCCATTTTTTATGTACCACTGCCTAGTGGAAACAATCTCTAGCGGCTTATCGCCTTTTTCAAAGAATTTCACCGGGTGGGTGATTGGCTTTGGCTCTCCGATCATCTCGCCTGATTCGGTCAGGGCCTTGACGATTACGTCCTTGGCGCTAAAGACAGTTTTGCCGGCAATCTCGTCGAAGAGACTAGGGTTCTTGGAGTTTAATATTTCCTCGGGTGCTTCGCTAAGAATTCTGCCATCCCAGCCGAGGATGGCCCTAGTTGGAAGGCCCAGCTCGCGCCACCAGATGACATCGGTCACATCTCCAAAGGTGCAGATCATTGCAATTCCTGAACCCTTCTCCTTTTGAGCGAGGCGATGGGCAAGGATTGGCACTTCCACCCCGAAAAGAGGGGTTTTTGCTGTTTTGCCAAATAGGTGCGCGTATCGCTCATCATCCGGGTTGGCAACCAGCGCGACACAGGCCGGAATCAGCTCTGGCCTAGTGGTCTCGATGAAGATGGTGCCCTCGGGACCCTCAAAGCCCACCCTGTGATAAGCGCCCGGCATCTCCCTGTCTTCGAGTTCCGCCTGGGCAACTGCGGTTCGGAAGGTTACATCCCAAAGCGTTGGAGCCATAGCCATATACGCCTCTCCTCTTGAGAGGTTATTCAAAAAAGCCTGTTGTGAGACCCTCTGGGATTCTTTAGATATAGTTCGGTAACTCTGCGCCCAGTCAACTGAAAGTCCAAGGTCGCGCCAGAGGTTCTCGAAAGTTTTTTCGTCCTCTTCGGTTAAGGCTTCGCAAAGCTCAATAAAGTTTCGTCGCGAAATTGGGAGCTGGTCTGCAGCCTTCGAGGATTTGTTTTCGCCACCAACTTGTGGCGGGGAAAAATTAGCTTGATACGGCAATGTTGGGTCGCAGCGAACTCCGTAATAATTCTGCACGCGGCGTTCAGTCGGTAGCCCATTGTCATCCCAGCCCATGGGGTAAAAGACGTCCTTGCCGCACATTCTTTGATAGCGAGCAATCACATCGGTGTGGGTATAAGAAAAAACGTGACCAACATGAAGCGATCCGGAGGCCGTCGGCGGGGGGGTGTCGATAGAAAAGACGTTTGCCTTGAGGGCTGATTCATTAAAAGCGTAAATTTTGGCTTGATCCCAGTTGGGCGCCCATTTGGCTTCGAGGCCATCCACAGTGGCTTTTTCGGGGATACTGGCAGGCCTCAGTGGCGCAGGATTAGATTCATTCACTTTGGCGAACTTTCCGGTAGACAACCGAACTAGATTAACATTGTTCTTACCTCAACATTTTCCGAAAGCCGTGATGTATCC
>JBDNID010000202.1:0-3518 GCA_041688475.1 Aquiluna sp. | reverse complement strand
GCAGTTCCACCCCGAGTCTGTGATGACCCAAGGCGGCTATATCATGCTTGCAAACTGGCTAGAAACCCTGGGCCTCAAAGGCGCCAGAGAAAAAGCGCTGACCCTCAGCCCCAGAATAGAAAACCGTTAGAAACTTCTAACTGCCCTAAGGCGTCTCGGTCGGGGTCGGGGTCTCGGTCTCAGTAGGTGTCGGGGTTGGAGAAGGCGTAACCGCCCCAACGCATTCAACGTAGAGAATTATGTTCTGCAACTGCTGCGCGTCTCCGGGGGCAATGGATTGTTGCAACACAACCGTCCCCGGCCTGCCGGTGCAGCTCGCTTTATTAAGAATCTCAACCGAAACCGTGAAGCCGATCGAAGGCGCGGTCAGAATCGATCGAGCTTCTAGGACATCAAGGTTTCTGACATCCGGCACCGAAACCGTGCCATCGGATAGCACTAGGTTGACTATCGAACCGACGGGAAGCTGCTGATTGGTTACTGGATCGGAAGCGACAACGGTGCCCTCGGATACCGTGGCACTACCAACCACCGAAATCGTTCCTACAACTAGTCCCTGAGCTTCTATTTGAAGCACGGCATCGGCTTCTGAGCGACCAATCACATTTGGCACAGAGACCTCGGTGGCACCGCTTGAAACATAAACCGTGACCGGAGTCTTACTCAAAACAAAGGTTCCAGCCGGCGGTTCTTGGCGAATTACAACGCCTTCGGGCACGCTTTCGCTCTTCTCGTAGACCCTTAGAACCAGTAGGTCCTGAGTAGTCAGGGTATTAAAGGCGTCCTCGTAGAGTGAGCCTTCAACACTTTGGACCTGAATACCAGTATCCGGAGTGACCTGCAAGCCTCCGCTTCCCAGGTTCATAACCCAAAACAAAAGCCCGATCAAAATAACTGCGACCCCGGTGCCCAAGCCCCAAATCACCCCCGAGCCAATCTTGCTGGTCGAGCTTGTGGAGGTAGCTACCTTTTCATTGGGCATTGTCTCAAAGCCCTCTAAAAGCGAAGTTGGCGAAGTGTCCATCGGCTTTGGGCGGCCAATCAGCTCTGTAGCGTCGCTGGAAACCCCAACCGCTCCAGCGGTTGGTTTTAGCGCCGCAGCCGCAAGGGTGCCTGCTACCGCAGCGTTTAGGTGCTCCCGGAACTCCTGGGCGTTTTGGAAGCGCTCATCTCGATCTTTGGCCATCGCGCGCATGACAACGGCGTCTAGTTCTGCGGTAATTTGCGGGTTGTATTTAGATGGCAGTTCCGCCACTTCAGAAACGTGCTGGTAGGCAACCGATACAGCGCTCTCCCCCTGGAAGGGCGGTCTTCCTGCCAGCAACTCATATAGGATCACACCGGTTGAATACAAATCTGTTCTGCCATCAACCGCATCGCCGCGAGCTTGCTCGGGTGAGAAGTATTGTGCGGTGCCGATGATGCCGCCGGTGGCGGCTTGGGTGGCCGAGTTATCCGAGACCGCCCTGGCGATTCCAAAATCCATCACTTTAATACTGTCGCCATCGCCAATCATCACATTGGCGGGCTTGATGTCTCGATGCACAACCCCAGCTCGGTGCGAAACATCGAGCGCTGTGAGGATTCCGTTCACAAACTTGATGCTGCGGCTGACCTCGATTTCGCCATCATGAATTAATTCCCGCAGTAGGCGACCCTTCACGAACTCCATGACGATGAAAGGGGTTTTTTTAGTTGAGCCGTTTGCGTCTATCGTCTCTTCTTCGCCTGCGTCGTAGACCCGAACAATTGTCGGGTGAGCCATGCGAGCGGAGGCCTGTGCCTCTTGACGGAATTTTGCCTCGAAGCTCGCGTCATTGGCTAAGTCGGATTTTAGTAATTTGATTGCGACGGTGCGTCCGAGGCGAGTGTCGTAACCCTCAAAAACCTCGGCCATGCCTCCGCGTCCGACAAGTTTACCTAGGCGATATCTCCCGGCAATCAGTCTTTCATTTTCGCTCAAAGTTGCTCTTTCTTCTGAATCAAAGTCTAGTTTTCGAAACTGGTTTTTCTTGCAAAACTCGATTTAGTGTTACTAACCTGTTGTACCCGAATCTGCGGACTCATCGGGTTCAGCAGGTTCCCCTTCAACTGGAGTCTCGGTTGGTTCTGGTTCTGGTTCGGGAATCACAACTGGAACTTCTTCAACCTTTTCGACATAGTACGTAACGTCGATCACGGTGCCGACTTTAATGTTGCCGGTTGGGGAAACCGCATAAACGGTTCTGGCCCTTGGGTCATTGCCAGGCACCGACTCACCCGGAATCGCATTTACCTCCATGCCCAGTTCGGCGAGCCTTGCGGAGACAACCGATAGGTTTTCGCCAATGATGTCTGAGCGCAATAGCAGCACCGTCCGAACCTCTTCGGTTTCAGTTGGAGTCGGCTCGAGTGTTGGCGAAGCGCTCGGGCTAGGTGAAACCGTGGCCGTCGGTGAAGGGGTCTGCGTCTCGGAGATGTTCGGATCGGAAAGAATCGCGACAATCACAACGATTGCGGTTATACCCAATAGCGCTAGCGTAGCAATCCAAGGCCAAACAATAGGAGCCCTGGGTAGCTCTGCGGTGTCGGTGCTGATGATCTCAGTGAGCGCAGAGTCTTCGTCACTAGCAGTCTTAGCGGCAGCCACGACGGGGGCTCCGCGACGCTTTTCTTTCAAAAGACCCTCGGCCCTAATCGCCAGTGAACTGGCCGATTCGGGTCGCTGAGTGGGCTTTTTGGCCAAACAACTAAGCACCAGGTTTTGCACTCGTGGGTCTATGGATTCGGGCAGTGCCGGTGGCATCTCATTGATATGCGCCATGGCGATGGCCATTTGGTTTTCGCCCGTGAACGGTCTTCTGCCACAGAGCGCCTCGTATGCGACGACACCTAAGGAGTAGAGATCTGTGGCGGGAGTTGACGCCTTGCCGGTGGCTTGTTCGGGAGCTAGGTACTGCACGGTTCCCATCACCTGACCGGTTTTAGTGAGCGGCACCTGATCGCCCACTCGGGCAATTCCAAAATCGGTGATTTTGACCTTGCCATCGGGCGTGATCAAAAGGTTGCCGGGTTTTATATCTCTGTGGACAAGACCCCTGGCGTGGGCCGCGGCAAGCGCCCTAGATGTCTGCGCAACTATATCTAAAACCCTGATTTCGGTGAGCTTTTTCTCTCTTTCTATTAATCTCGAGAGAGACTCGCCCGGGACCAACTCCATAACCAGATACGCGGCTCCGGTATCCTCACCGTAATCAAATACGTTTGCAATGCCCTCGTGCTCAACCAGAGCCGCAGCCCTAGCCTCGGAACGAAACCGTTCCAGAAAGGCTGGGTCAGCCAAATACTCTTGTTTGAGAATCTTAATTGCCACCAAACGCAGAATAAGCTCATCCTCCGCTTGCCAAACCTCCCCCATGCCGCCAATCGCAATGCGCAATTGCAGTCGATACCGATCACCATAAAGCTGCCCTACCGCCGGTTTCACTTAGAAAGCACCGCCTCGAGCACCGCTTTGGCAATAGGTGCCGCAAGCTGAT
>JBDNID010000201.1:0-3144 GCA_041688475.1 Aquiluna sp. | reverse complement strand
TCGACGAGGCAAAGACCATCATTCCCGCGTTGGTAACGCAGTTCCCAGCTGAGAAGCTCTACTTCGTAGACGGTAACCTAACCGACTACTCAGCAGACTTTGCTGCGGGTACTTTGATGAACGCCAAGGGCACCTATCCTGGCGTCAACGAGTCCACAATCGGCGAGTTCATCACTTTGATGGACGAGAACTGGCAGGCACAAGGCAATGAGGCCCTAAAGCTGAACGCCTACGGTCCAGAGTCTTACGACGCTGTCATCCTGCTAGCTCTTGCAGCTCTTGAAGCTCGTAGCACCGAGGGTGCAAACGTTGCCTTGAAGCTTCAGGAGGTGTCGGGTGGTTCTGGTGACGGTACCAAGTGCACCAGCTTTGCTGAATGTGCTGACATCATCAACGGTGGTGGCACCGCTGATTATGACGGCCCATCGGGCGCCATCGAGTTCAATGATGTTGGAGACCCAACCAAGGGCAACATCTTGATCCAGCAGTTCGACGGCAACAACGTGCCAGTCACCATTCGTGGCTAGTAACTAGCACTAAACAAAACTTCCCCCTCAAGGCCTGCCTTGAGGGGGAAGTTTTGTTTAAAACGCTTTACGGCTTTTTCTTGCCTAAGATTTCCAAGCCGGCACCCACTAGGGCCCCTATCACTATGCCTATTGCTAAGTTGCTTATTGCAATGCCAAGGGCGACGCCAAGTGCGGTGGCTAGGGCAAACCTGGTTCCAGCAGCTCGTCTTCTAGGTGCCAAGCGTGCCTAGGTAAAGACCAATCACTGCAGGGTCGTTCAAAAGCTCCCTACCGGTTCCTGTGACGGCATCTTTCCCTTGGTCAAGCACATATGCTCTATCTGAGATTTGGAGGCAGCGCCTGGCGTTCTGCTCCACCATGATGCAGGTGACACCAGCCTTATTGATGTCGGAAACTCTCAAAAACGCCTCATCCTGACGAACAGGACTCAAACCGGCGGAAGGCTCATCTAAAAGTAACACTGCAGGGTTCATCATTAGCGCGCGCCCCATGGCGACCATCTGACGCTCTCCACCTGACAGAGACCCGGCTCGCTGCTTCAAGCGCTTGCCCAGTTCGGCAAATATTGAAACTACAAATTCCAGGCGCTCTTTATAGTGGGAGGGATCTTGGTAAATACCCATCTGCAGGTTCTCCTCGATACTCAGCGAGGGAAAGACATTATTGGACTGAGGAATGAACCCGACGCCTTTTGAAACCAGCTGGTTAGCTTTAAGCCCGATAATACTTTCACCATTCAGGTTGATTTCGCCCTCACGAACTTTGACCAGCCCGAAGATGGCTTTGAGAAGTGTGGACTTTCCGGCACCATTTGGACCGATGATGCCAATCAGCTCGCCCTGATTGGCATAGAAATTGGTGTCATTGAGAATGTTTACCCCGGGCAAGTATCCGGCATAAAGATTCTTTACTTCTATAACCAGAGTCATTTCTCGCCCTCTTCAGTGATGATGTTGATTCGACCTGTCACAACACCCAGGTCGGTGTCTTGGTGGGTGCCGAGGTAAGCGTCAATAACAGCCCGTTCTTTCATAACGCTGTCTGGAGGCCCTTCGGCCACGACCTTACCCTCGGACATCACCACCACCCAGTCGGCGATGTGGCGAACCATGTGCATGTCGTGCTCTACGAACAAAACGGTCATACCTTCTTTTTTGAGGTTTAACACGTGGTCCAAAAGTGACTGGGTCAAAGCCGGGTTCACTCCAGCCATTGGCTCATCCAGCATCACTAGAACCGGGTCGGTCATTAGCGCCCTAGCCATCTCCAGAAGCTTCCGCTGACCGCCAGAAAGCGATGCTGCAAAGTCCTTTTCCTTGCTATCGAGCTTGAAGCGTTTCAGCAACTCGCGAGCCTTCAGCTCGATTTCCGCGTCCTGTTTTCTCCAGAGGCGGGGAATCAGCGAGCTCAGCAGAGATTCACCCTTTTGGTCTTTGGCTCCGAGCTTCATGTTTTCCATCACGGTAAGCAGGCTCAAGGCTTTGGTGAGTTGAAAGGTTCGCACCTGTCCCATTTGGGCCACTTTAAAAGAAGGCACGCCAGCGAGCGATGTGCCAAGAAAACTCCAGGCGCCAGTGTCGGGGGAGTCGAACCCGGTCAGTAGGTTGAACAAAGTTGTCTTACCCGCACCGTTTGGACCAATCAGAGCAGTGATCACTCCGCGTGGAATTTCCAGGTGATCAACCTTTACTGCGGCGAGGCCACCAAAACTCTTTGTCACATTATCAATTACCAAGATTGGATCTATTTTTTCGCAGCCGGGCTTGGCTTCTCCTACATGTAGCCCGGTTGATTTATCCGGGGTCTCGTTATTTGACAAAGGTCAACTCCCTCTTATCTCCAAAAATACCTTGCGGTCTAAAGATCACTAGCAGCATCAGTCCTATGCCCACCAGCACAAAGCGCAAGGTTGATGCTTGGGTGCCGTTGACCGGAAGAATTCCAGCTGCAGCCAGAGCGGGCAGCACGTTAGACAAGAAAGCTTGCAACACCCAGAAAAGAATCGAGCCAATTACCGGTCCAAAGACCGTGGCCGCTCCCCCAAGCAAAAGCGCTGTCCAGATGAAGAAGGTTAGGGAGGTCACGTAGACCCCGGGAGATACGTTTGCAAACGCGGCGTAGATAATGCCGCCGAGTCCGCCAAACACGCCGCCGATTATGAGAGCCTGCATCTTGTAGGCGAAGACGTTCTTCCCCAAAGCCCTGATGGCGTCTTCATCCTCGCGAATGCCTTTAATAACTCGGCCCCACGGCGATCGCATCAGCGCCCACAGTAACCAAACGCACAACGCTAGAACAACCAGGCCGAAGACCACTACCCAAAGGGTTTCCCTATTGTAGGTCCAAGGGCCAAAACCGTAATTTCCGGGTGGGAACGGATTCGCGTCGTTGAATCCACCGGCGTTGTTGTAGCCAAATAACCCATCAGCGCTTCCGGTCACATCGGTAAACGAGGTGGTTAGGAACAGCAGTCTTGCAATCTCAGCAGCGGCGATAGTCGTAATGGCAAGGTAATCACCGCGCAGACGAAGAGTTGGAATACCCAGCAGGATCGCAAAAAGAATTGAGCCCACGATGCCCATCAGCATCGCGAGCCACCAGGGGAAACCAAAGG
>JBDNID010000003.1:0-5471 GCA_041688475.1 Aquiluna sp. | reverse complement strand
TGTAGTGGTTTAGTGCTATATTAGTAAACCTACAGTTCCTGAGAATCTTTCAGAGAATTGCACAAGACCGGGGGGTTTCAGCCCTCTTCAGTACCAAAATTTGTTCAAAGCAAATTACCAAGGAGTTCCAATGTCGGTCACCGTCTACACGCTTCCATCCTGCGTTCAGTGCGACAGCACTAAGCGTATGTTGCAGCGAAACCAAATCGAGTATGCGGAAATAGACATGAGCCAAGATCCAGTTGCTCTGGAGATGGTTAAGACACTCGGCTACACAGCAGCGCCGGTAGTAGTTTCAGGCGAGGAACACTGGAGCGGTTTTCGGATGGACAAAATCCAAGCAATCAGCGCCTAGGAAAAGGTTTTAAAATGTTTGACGTTGTTTATTTCTCGAGTGTCTCGGAAAATACCAAACGCTTCGTAGACAAAATCGACAGCAATGCGGTTCGGATTCCCCTAAGAACCGATGAAGCAGCCGATTTTGTTCACGATCGGGACAGCGTTTTGGTAGTCCCGACCTACGGAGGCGGGAACGACTCAAGCACTGTTCCAAAACAGGTAATCAAGTTCTTGAATAATCCGGTAAACCGGAAACACATCAAGGCAGTCATATCTGGGGGAAACACCAATTTTGGTTCCCACTTTTGCAAAGCGGGAGACATAGTTGCCTCCAAGCTGGGAGTACCAGTGTTATACAGATTCGAAATAACCGGCACGCCGGAAGACGTAGTAGAAGTTAAAGAAAGGCTGGCCACCCTATGGCAAACCAAATCGTAGAAATAGCGGACGACCGAGGCAACCCGATTGGCAAATCAGGCATTGAAACCGCCATGAGCTACCAGGACCTCAACGCCATGATTAACCTGTGGGGTGAAGACGGCAAGCTACAGCTTGAAAAAGACAAGCTTGCGGTTCGCAAGTACTTTTTAGACCACGTCAACCAGAACACCGTTTTCTTCCACAGCCTTGAAGAGCGGCTGGACTACCTGGTCGAAAACGAATACTACGAAAAAGAGATCTTAGATAAATACAAGTTCGAATTCATCGAGACTCTTGAGAAGCTTGCCTACTCAAAGAAATTCCGGTTCGAGGCATTCATGGGTGCCTATAAGTTTTACACCGGCTATGCGCTAAAGACCTTTGATGGCAGCCGCTACTTAGAACGTTTCGAAGACCGCGTAGTGATGGTTGCTCTGACCCTTGCCGATGGCGAAGAAGCAGTAGCAATCAACATGGTAGAAGAGATGATTTCGGGCCGCTTCCAGCCGGCCACCCCGACATTTTTGAACTGTGGCAAAAAGCAGCGTGGCGAGTTCGTCTCCTGCTTCCTATTGCGCATCGAAGACAACATGGAGTCGATCTCCCGCGGCATCAACTCAGCCCTGCAGCTGTCCAAGCGCGGTGGAGGTGTTGCCCTCTCACTTTCCAACGTTCGTGAATATGGCGCACCAATCAAAAAGATCGAAGGCCAATCCTCTGGGATCATCCCGGTGATGAAGCTTTTGGAAGACAGCTTCTCTTACGCAAACCAGCTTGGCGCTCGCCAGGGTGCTGGAGCAGTTTACCTAAACGCTCACCACCCAGACATCCTGCGCTTTTTGGACACCAAACGTGAGAACGCCGATGAGAAGACTCGCATCAAGACCCTTTCAATCGGCGTTGTAGTTCCAGATATCACCTTGGAACTAGCCAAAAACGGTGAGGACATGTACCTCTTCTCTCCTTACGATGTAGAAAAGGTCTACGGAATCCCATTTGGAGATATTTCAGTAACCGAGAAGTACGAAGAGATGGTCAATGACCCGCGCATCAAAAAGTCAAAGATCAAGGCGCGTGAGCTTTTTGAGCGGATTGCAGAACTGCAGTTCGAATCTGGCTACCCATACATCATGTATGAGGACACCGTGAATAAGGCCAACCCGATTCAGGGTCGTATTAACATGTCTAACCTCTGCTCTGAGATTTTGCAGGTAAACACCCCCACCACTTACAACCCAGATCTTTCCTACGATGACATCGGCAAAGATATCTCTTGCAATCTAGGCTCAATGAACATTGCCTTGGCAATGGATGGACCAAACTTTGCAAACACCGTTGAGACTTCAATCAGAGCGCTAACCGCGGTTAGCGACATGTCAAACATCGAGAGTGTTCGCTCGATCTCAGACGGTAACCACAAGAGCCACGCAATTGGGCTAGGTCAGATGAACCTGCACGGCTACCTGGCCCGCGAGCAGATTCACTACGGCTCAGAGATCGCACTTGATTTCACCAACATGTATTTTTACACTGTTGTGTACCACGCAATTCGTGCTTCAAACCGAATTGCAATTGAGCGTAAGAGCTATTTCCACAACTTTGAGAACTCAAAGTATGCCTCTGGTGAATTCTTTGAGAAGTACACCGACCAAGAGTGGGGCCCTGCAACGCCAAAGGTGAAGGAGCTGTTCGAGACTTCGAACATCGCAATTCCAACCCAAAGTGACTGGGCAGAGCTAAAGGCTTCAGTCATGAAGCACGGGATCTACAACCAGAACCTCCAAGCTGTGCCACCGACCGGATCGATCAGCTACATCAACAACTCCACCAGCTCGATCCATCCGATTGCATCTCGCATCGAGGTTCGTAAAGAAGGCAAGCTGGGCCGGGTTTACTACCCAGCTCCATTCCTATCCGATGAGACCTGGGACTACTACGAGGATGCTTATGAGATTGGTCCAGACAAGATCATCGACACATATGCAGTTGCAACCCAGCACGTTGATCAGGGGCTATCACTAACTCTGTTCTTCAAGGACACTGCCACCACTAGAGATGTGAACCGCGCCCAGATTTACGCATGGCGCAAGGGAATCAAGACCATCTATTACATCAGAATTCGCCAAGCTGCCCTAGAGGGCACCGAGGTTGAAAACTGCGTCAGCTGCATGCTTTAGAAACCCAAGAAGGAAATCAAATGAAGACAAAACTTGTAACCCGCCCCGTCAACTGGAACCGGATCGAAGATTCGGTTGACTTAGATGTCTGGAACCGCCTCACCCAGAACTTCTGGCTGCCCGAGAAGGTCCCTATCTCAAACGACATCCAGTCCTGGGAAACCTTGCGTCCCCACGAAAAGAAGCTAACCCTTCACGTGTTCACCGGGTTAACAATGCTCGACACCATTCAGGGCACCGTTGGCTCGATGAGCTTGATGCCGGATGCCCGCACTCAGCACGAAGAGGCAGTTATCACCAATATCGCCTTCATGGAATCCGTGCACGCAAAGAGCTACTCGAGCGTATTCTCCACCCTAGTTTCCACAGCTGAGATTGACGAAGCCTTCCGCTGGTCAGAGGACAACCCTTATTTGCAGAAAAAAGCCGAAATTATTCTTGGTTACTATCGAGGAGATGACCCACTAAAGCGCAAGGTTGCTTCCACCCTTTTGGAATCCTTCTTGTTCTACTCGGGCTTCTATTTGCCAATGTATTGGTCATCTAGGGCCAAGTTGACAAACACTGCGGACCTAATTCGCCTAATCATTCGCGATGAGGCGATTCATGGTTATTACATCGGTTATAAGTTCCAGCTTGGCTACAACGAGCAGTCCCAGGAACGCAAGGATGAGCTAAAGGCTTATACCTACGACCTGCTGCTCGAGCTTTACGAGAACGAAATGAAATACACCGCAGATCTTTACGATGAAATCGGCCTAACTCACGATGTGAAGCAGTTTTTGCACTACAACGCCAATAAGGCCCTCATGAACCTAGGGTTTGACCCTCTGTTCCCTAAGGATGACTGCCAGGTATCACCTGCTATCCTTAGCTCACTGAGCCCATCCAGCGATGAGAACCACGACTTCTTCTCTGGCTCTGGCTCTTCATACGTCATAGGTAAGCACGAGTCAACCACTGACGACGACTGGGACTTCTAAGGAGGGATCATGGATTGCAACTGTTCTAAGGACAGCGGCTGCTGTGGCACCAAGGGCTAGCCGCTCAATAAACCAAAAAGACTGAGTGGAACTTATCCACTCGGTCTTTTTTTTACCCAAAAAAACATAAAACTAAACCCCGCAGAAATTAATCTGCGGGGTTTAAGTCTTTGAAGGTTTTAATTACTTAAGAGTAACCTTGCCACCGGCTGCTTCTAGCTTTGCCTTGGCCTCTTCTGCTGCATCCTTCTTCGCACCCTCAAGGATGGTTGATGGAGCTGCGTCTACTAGTGCTTTAGCCTCACCTAGGCAGAGGTTAGTGATTGCACGAACCTCCTTGATGACCTGGATCTTCTGGTCGCCAGCTGCTTCCAAGATGACATCAAACTCAGTCTTCTCTTCTACGGCCTCAACCGGTGCTGCAGCAGCTGCAGCAGCAACTGGTGCGGCGGCGGATACTTCGAATACCTCTTCGAACTTCTTGATGAAGTCAGAAAGCTCGATAAGGGTTAGCTCCTTGAATGCATCGATGAGCTGATCGGCAGTTAGCTTTGCCATGTGTGTCTCCTAATTGGTTTTGAACGTCTAGTTAGTTGGACTCTTGCTTTTGACGCAGCGCGTCGACTACGCGAACTGCCGTTGAAGGCAGTGCGTTGAAGGTGTAGGCAGCCTTGAATAGCGAAGCCTTGAAGACACCAGCGGCCTGAGCCAATAGCACTTCACGGGATTCGAGATCTGCAAGCTTCTTCACATCTGCTTCTGAAAGTGCGATGCCATCCATGACACCGGTCTTGATCAAAAGCAGCGGGTTAGTCTTTGCAAAATCCTTGAGGGCTTTTGCTGCGGTCACGGGGTCACCGTGCACAAACGCCATTGCAGTTGGACCAAATAGTTGGTCATCAAATGCGGTGACGCCTGCGTTTTTTGCAGCAATCGCAATCAGGGTGTTCTTTGCAATAACAAATGTTGCGTCATTGGCCATTGAGCGGCGCAGCTCTTTGAGCTTCGCCACAGTGAGTCCGCGGTATTCAGTAAGGACAACTGCTGATGAGCTATTGAATTTCTCCGTTAGTTCGGCAACTTGCGCTTTCTTGTCTGCCATGGCACTCCTTGTTGGTTAGTGCCGGCTACTTTAGATAACAAAAATGCTCCGGCGCTTGGCGCACGGAGCATTTCCCGAATCGGGAAGTTCTACACACACCTAACGCTGGAATTCACTTATCGTGATCCTTAGTCGTGGAAGCAGAACCTTCGAATTACTTCTTGGGTCTAGCGCCCGCGATACCGGCGGTCTTTGGCTTGGTATAG
Organism: Aquiluna sp.; assembly: GCA_041688475.1. Taxonomy (GTDB): domain Bacteria; phylum Actinomycetota; class Actinomycetes; order Actinomycetales; family Microbacteriaceae; genus Aquiluna. The sequence continues at coordinate 244 of JBDNID010000003.1, read as the reverse complement.
CTTATTTGGAGTGTGCTTGGCACGCAAGTCCTTTTTAGCTTTATCGCGATTCATGGATTCAAATCTCGAGTCACCAAAGTCTAGAAAATCAACAATTGGTGGTGGGGCTATTGGTCCTGCAAGCTCCTCGATGATCGCGTCGCCCGGCTTCACTTGAGTGAATTCGGCAGTGCGGTCAGCGCGCTTTAGCAGATCCTCTGCCTTACGAGTGCGCCCCATTGGAACTAGTGACACAACGGTGCCC
>JBDNID010000200.1:0-7409 GCA_041688475.1 Aquiluna sp. | reverse complement strand
CGATTACAGCCGAGAGCTTGGCGATTTTCACGCCCTGGTCATAAGCCGCTTCAGCACCCTTATTCATAGCCGCAATTTCGCGGTCCTCTGCGCGCGTTGCCCGAATGGTGCGTATAGCTCCAAGAGCTCGCTCGACCGCGGAGCTCATTTCACCAACTCTTTGTTGGGCCTCGGTGGTCGCGGAGCGAATCTTACGACCAGCTAGCGCGATGGCCACAACCGCTATCGCAACCACGGCCAAGGTCGCGCCAAGCAGAATCGGGTCGATAAAAGCCATGACAATAACCGCGCCGAAAAAGGTGAAAAAGCCGCCAACTGCGTCAACTAAACCTTGAGTTAGAACCGCTTTGAGAAGAGTTGTGTCGGAGCCGACTCTTGACACTAAGTCACCAGTTCTGCGGCGGTCATACTGCCAGATTGGTAATCGAACTAGCCTTGCAATCAGCGCTTTTCTGGTAGAGAGGACGACACCCTCACCGGTGCGATAAAGCAAGTAGTACTGATAACCACTTATCAGGGCGCTTGAAACTAGCAGAATCACAATCCAAAACGCCAAACCGCCAATTTCAGTGCCCGCTTCAACACCCGCAATAACTTGGCCCAATAAAAGCGGCTGAGCCAAGGACAAGGCTGAGACCACCACCGATAGTATTACGGCGAAAATTAGAGCTTTTTTGTGGTCTACCAGGTACGGCAATAGGTCTTTGAGCTTTGCTCGAGGTCCTTTGTACTCGCGACTTCTTGGATTCTGAGTTGGATCCTCGTACTGATTGCTCATCTATTCCTGATTCTTATGGGCTAGCCCATCTCCTAGAAGCTGCTCATTGAGCAAGAAATTGATTTCTTGAAAACTCAATGCCTTTGTGTAGGCGGTGTTGGAACTAAATCTCTCATAATCTAAACCTTCGAGAGTGCCAATTACATCCTCACTAGAAACTCTAAGAAACATGAGGGTCGTATTGGGCACTCGGTCAAAATGCCTTAGCACCTTGCCGCAGCCGTAGCCAAATACCCCCAGCGCGATATCGGCTTGTTGTGCACTGGTCTTTTCCAGAAAACCGTTGTCCGGCACCAATTGAAGTTTTCTTAGGTCAATCCGTTTTTCCCAGATCTGAAAGCAGGTTCGAAAGCCATTCCCCTTTTGATAGCTTTCGCCAGTGTCGGTTTGATAGTGCATTTCTAGGGCCTCATCGTGGATCAGGTGGAATCTTCTATCGAGCCGGTTTTGCACCGACCACTTGCGCCAAGACCTTGGAACCAAAAAGGCAATGTAATCCGAAAACTCTGCAGAGTGATTGAAAAACGGGACACTGAGTGCGTTGTTTCGGCCAAACGGTGGGTTGGAGATGGTGACCAAATTTGCTATTTCGGGTTGCCAAGTTAGAAAATCGGCCTGTTTTACCTCATCATGTTTGGGGTAAAGGTCAACCGCCTGAATCTTTTTTACCCCTTGACTCCTGAGCGCTTCGATGAAGCTACCTGTGCCGCCCGCGGGCTCTAAATAGTCCCTATCAAGGGAATTCGGGATAAGGCCCAGGGTCTGCTTGGTGAGCTCTCGAGCCAGCTTGATTGGGGTGTAGTACTGCTCGGTTCCAGTAACCCTGCGGTTTCCAAGCTTTGGCTTCACCAGCTAAACATATCAAGGTTTCTCAAGAAACTCTTCGGGGCGCAAGTTATCTGGAGTTCAGCATTTGGACTTGGTATCCTTTAGGGCTTGCCCATTTAGGCAAAAAAGATGGAGCAAAATTGGCTTTAGATACCTCTCGTGAAGTTGTAATTCACGCCAAGAACCTCACCAAAACCTATAAAGACTTTATTGCGGTTGACGGAATAGATTTCGATGTTTACCGAGGCGAGTCCTTCGGCCTATTGGGACCGAACGGCGCCGGTAAATCAACCACCATGAAGATGATCTCTTCGGTGTCGAAGCGCTCCAGCGGAGAGCTGACCATCTTGGGCAAAGAGCCGGATACTAAAGGTCCTGAAATCCGAGCTCACCTAGGTATTGTGCCTCAAAAAGACATGCTGGATCGTGAACTAAAGGTTTGGGAGAACCTCTACACCTACGGGCGCTATTTTGGTTTATCACGCAAGTGGCTAAAGGTGAAGGTTGAAGAGCTTTTGATTTTTGCCCAGTTAGTGGAGAAACGGAATTCCAGATCTGATGATCTATCGGGTGGTATGCAACGCAGGCTTGCAATCGCTAGAGGGCTAGTGAATGAGCCGGAAATCCTGCTGCTCGATGAGCCCACCACGGGCTTAGACCCCCAGGCTAGGCACATTTTGTGGGACAGGCTGTTCCGCCTCAAGGAGCAGGGTGTGACCCTAGTTATCACCACCCACTACATGGATGAGGCCGAACAGCTCTGCGACCGACTGATAGTTATGGATAACGGCAAGATTATGGCGGAGGGTTCTCCGCAGGCATTAATCAGAGAGTATTCCTCTAAAGAGGTAGTTGAGCTTCGATTCGGCACCGATAAAAACGAAGCGGCTGCGATAGTGCTCCAGAAGTTTAGTGCTCGCATTGAGGTCTTGCCCGATCGCATTTTGATCTACACCGATGAGGGTGAAGAGCTCTTGAGTCGGATTGTTGATTCTGGAATGAAGCCAATCACCTCTTTGGTGAGGCGCTCTTCATTGGAGGACGTTTTTTTGAGACTTACCGGCAGAACCCTGGTCGACTAGATGTCTGATTTGAAATTCACACCGGGTAATGCGGTGGATCCCAAGCGCGCTGTTAGGTTCGGCGCATTTCGAGTAGCTGAATATCGCTTTTATTCGATTAGTAAATGGCTCGGTGGAGTGATTGTCTTTGCACTCGGAAACCCGATTTTATACCTGGTTTCTGTGGGTCTCGGAATCGGCGCCCTAGTTGATGCAAACTCTGGCGACCAGGGTTTGGGCGGAGTGAGCTATTTGCAGTTCGTGGCTCCTGCGCTTTTGGCTGCAGCCGCTATTCAGGCAGCCGTGGATGAGGTTACCTTCCCGACCATGGATGGCTTTGTCTGGGACAAGTTGTTTTTCGCAATCCATAACACGTCGGTCTCGGCCACCCAAATAGCCAACGGCGTGATGATCGTCGCGATGGGCCGTGCGCTTTTCACCACCCTGATGTACATGGCCGTGCTGCTGCTTTTTGGGGCAATTCCCCTGGGCAGCTCGCTGCCATTGCTACTGACTTCCATGCTGGCAGCTTGGGCTATGGCGGCGGGGGTTTTGGCAATTACCGCGAGGCTCGAAAAAGACGAAGGCTATTTCGCAATGATCGCCAGATTTGTGATTGCCCCGATGTTTTTATTTTCCGGAACCTTTTACCCACTTGAACTAATGCCTATTTATCTTCAGCCAATCGGCTGGGTGTCGCCGCTTTGGCATGCCACAGAACTAGGCAGAACACTAAGTTATGGAAACCCACTCGAGCTCCTAATGCTATTGATTCACCTGGCCTACTTGATATTCATGGGGGTTATTGGGATGAGCCTGGTTTATCCCAAGTTTAAAGAGAGGCTAAGTAGATGATCACGCAGGCCTTAGTTTCAGGTGCGGTTGCAATCGCTGAAAGACGCTCTAGCAAGCCAGGCAGTGCGGTCTATGCCGGCCGTTCCAGGGTTTTGGTGGAGCGCGGCGTTTACGCGGCCAAGAGCTCCAACTGGTTGGTAATTGTTTCCGGCTTTGTGGAGCCGGTGCTTTATCTTCTGGCTTTTGGTTTTGGTATTGGCCAGCTAATTGGCGATTTGGATGACGGCAGTGGCAACACGGTCAGCTATGCGGCCTTTATCGCACCAGCACTTTTGGCAACCAGCGCGATGAATGGCGCAATTTACGATGCGACCTGGAACGTGTTTTTCAAAATGCACTTCGGCAAGATATATCAGGTGATGCTCTCGAGTTCGCTTGGACCACTAGATGTGGCACTTGGGGAGATCGCCTGGGCACTTTTGCGCGGCACCGTTTACTCAATGGGGTTTATGGCAATAGTTGCCCCCCTTGGTCTAGTGACTAGCTGGTGGGGCCTTTTGGCAATACCCGCTGCCACACTGATTGCGTTCGGATTCGCATCGGTTGGCATGGCCATTACTTCTTACATGTCAAACATTCAGCAGATGCAGTGGATTAACTTTTTCTTGTTGCCAATGTTTTTATTCTCCGGAACCTTTTTCCCAGTGAGCGTTTACCCGGAGTGGATTCAGGTAATCGTGCAGGCCTTGCCGCTTTGGCAGGGGGTGGAAATGATTCGCTCAATAATGTTAGGGGTCTGGGACCTGAGTATTTTGGGCCATGTGGCATATTTTTTGGTGATGATTATTGGGGGTCTTTGGTTCACAACCACAAGGCTGCGATCACTGTTTATGCGCTAACTTTTTGGTTTTTTAGCCCAGCGAGAGCATGAATAAAGCGGCCTGGACCGCCTCCTTGCCCTTGTCTTCTTTAGAACCCTCAAGACCAGCTCGAGAAAGAGCCTCAGCCTCGTTGTTTACCGTCAAGAACCCAAAGCCAATCGGGATTGAGTAGTCGAGCTGCACCCTAGTCAGACCTTCGGTAGCTGAAGAGCAGATGTAATCAAAGTGTGGAGTTTCTCCCTGAATTACCACTCCCAATGCGATGATTGCGTCAGCACCCGCCTCTGCTGCTCTTAGGGCAGCTAACGGCAGCTCGAAGGCGCCTGGAATTCTTTGTAGAACCACGTCTTTGGTTCCCGCTTTTTCGAGCTCATTAAGAGCTCCTTTTACAAGCCCATCCATGATTTGGGAGTGCCAAGAAGTGGCAATGACATAAATCTGTTTTCCTTGGCCTGAAACCTCAAGCTCTGGTGCACCCTGTCCGCTCATCCCTCAAGGTTAGCGGGAAGATCGTGGCCCATCCGCACCCGCTTCGCTTCAAGGTAGCCCTTGTTCTGCTCGGCGAGCCCCACAATCAGCGGGACGGTCTCGGTCACCGGGATACCGGCTTCAACCAAAAATTTTCTTTTCGCTGGGTTGTTGGTCAAAAGCCTTACGCTTTCAATTCCCAGATCACGCAGCATAGCAACGGCTGCGCCGTACTCTCTGGCTTCTGAGGGGAGCCCCAGCGCCAAATTGGCGTCCACCGTGTCTAGGCCCTACTCTTGGAGTGCATAAGCCTTTCGCTTGTTGAGAAGTCCAATGCCGCGGCCTTCTTGACCGCGAAGGTAGATAACGACTCCGCCTTCTTCGTTTTCATTGATAGCATCCATTGCGGCATCTAGCTGCGGGCCGCACTCGCACTTCAGTGAACCGAAAGCTTCCCCGGTGATGCACTCGGAGTGAATTCGAATAAGCACGTTCTGACCGGTTGGCTTTCCGGCAATGATTGCCATGTGCTCGGCGGTGGTTTGCACGTCATAGTATCCACGAACTCGAAAGTCTCCGTGGGTGGTCGGGATTTTTGCTTCGGCCTCGAAACGGATCCTATTCGCAGGCTCGCTTGGGAAATCGGCGAGCTTAGCCATGTGATCCTTCAAGTGAGAAATGGATGTCATAGGTAACCCAAACCTGTTAGCTATCTGAAATAATTCCGCAAAGCGCATCATTGTGCCGTCGTCATTTACCATCTCCGCCATCATTGCAACTGGCTGCAGACCTGCAAGCATCATTAAGTCAACTGCGGCTTCGGTGTGGCCTGCTCGAATAAGCACCCCGCCCGGCTTGGCCCGAAGCGGAAGCACATGGCCGGGGCGCAATAAATCAGTTGGCCGCGAGCTCGGGTTGGCCAAAACTCTACCCGTGAGCGCACGCTCACTTGCGGAAATCCCAGTGGATTCCCTTACGGCAGCGTCGACACTCACTGTGTAGGCGGTGCGGTGCGGGTCCTCGGACTGGCTCCACATCAACGGCAGGTTTAGGTCGTTGGCTCGCTCATCGCTCATTGGTGCGCAGATATAACCAGAGGTGTATCGAATCATCCAAGCCAGCCATTCCGGGCTGGCGAATTCGGCGGCGATTATTGCATCGCCCTCGTTTTCACGATCCTCGGCGTCGCTCACAAGCACTGGCTTGCCCTGGCGAAGGGCCTCCAGGACCTCTTCTATGCTGCTTAGCTGAATTGTGCTCATTTGCTCTCTAGCAGTCTCTCTATGTGCTTGGCCAATATGTCTACCTCAACGTTCACCTTGTCACCCGGTGACTTATAGCCCAAAGTGGTGACCCTGAGGGTTTCCGGAATCAGCGATAGCCCGATTACGTCATCCACGATTTCGTTTACGGTTAGCGAGATGCCATCAAAGGTGATGGAGCCTTTATGAACCACATATTTCATTAGCTCTTCCGGAATCCGAATCCTGACCCACTCCCAGTTTTCGCTTTCCTCTCGACTAACCAATTCCCCAACACCATCAACGTGACCCTGCACGATGTGACCTCCAAACCTGGTGGCCGCGCTCATCGCGCGCTCTAAGTTGATTGGGTCGCCGACTTTGACTCCACTGAGGCTTGACAGCTTTAGGGTCTCGAGCATTACATCAGCTGTGAAGCCTTGCTCGTCGATTTCGATTGCTGTAAGGCAGGTGCCAGAGCAGGAAATCGAATCGCCTCTTCCTAAGTCTGAGAGCACCTTGGTTGCTCCAACGGTGAGTCTGACCGCATCGGGTTGTACTTCAATGGCAATTACTTTGCCTAGCTCTTCGATGATTCCAGTAAACATTTATGCGCTCCTTGCTCTAATGAAAATGTCGTTTCCTAATTTTTTTGTCTCTAAGATTTCGAGATTCTTGGCTTCTGAGATGCCCTCTACCCCGATATCAATTAGCGAGGTCTTGTCCCCGCCCAAAAGAGTTGGGGCCAAATAGATTAGGTATTCATCCACTAATCCAAGCTTTACGAACTCGCTCGCGAGGTTTGGGCCGCCCTCAACAAATACGTGTTTGATGCCGCGGTCCCAAAGCGTGTCCAGAGCCTCTTCAATCGAGTGAGTCTTTAGTTGCAGGGTTTCCGCGTCGCTATTGAATACCTTCAAGTCGTGATCCAAATCGCGTTTACCCACAATCACCCGAAGCGGTTGTGAGCCGCACAACATACCGTTTTGCTGTCTGGCTGTGAGCTCTGGGTTATCGGCTTCGATGGTTGCAGTGCCAACCATAATTGCATCGACTTGAGATCGCCGCACGTGCGTATCGGCTCTTGATTCTTTGCCCGAAATCCATTTGCTCGAGCCATTTTGGGCGGCATTCCTGCCATCCAAACTGGAGGCCCACTTGAGTGTCACAAAGGGTCTGCCCAAACGGTTGGCGGTCAACCAAACTCGGTTCTGATCTTCGGCTTGCTTGAGCAATACGCCCGCAATAACTTCAACTCCGGCTGATTCCAAGGTGTTGGCCCCAGCGCTGGAAGCGTCTCCCGGGTCACTGGATGCGAATACCACCCTAGATATCCCAGCTTCGATGAGCGCTTGGG
>JBDNID010000199.1:0-11327 GCA_041688475.1 Aquiluna sp. | reverse complement strand
GTATCCGCCCGATTTTGGTAGGCGGCAGCATGTTCTACGTGGCCGCTGCCCTGGATCAATTGGAATTCGCTCCGACTGACATTGAAGTCAGGGAAAGACTTGAAAAACTGGGGCAAGAATTAGGTGCTCTCGAGCTTCACAGAATATTGGAGCAAAAAGACCCACTCGCGGCCTCCAGAATCCCAGCTCAGAACGCTCGGAGAGTTGTCAGAGCTTTGGAGGTTATCGAAATAACCGGAGACACTTATCTGTCGGCTCTGCCTCAGCCGGAATACTGGCGACCGACAATTCAGATCGGGATCTCAGTAGACCGAGATATCCTCAAGACGCGTATCCAAAAAAGAGTTTTAGGCATGTGGGAGCAAGGGTTGATTCGAGAAGCTAGCGGCATACTTCACCAAGGTTGTGAGCTCTCCAGGACGGCCAGAATGGCAATCGGTTACTCGCAGGCATTCTCTCAGCTAGAGGGAAAGCTGACCGAGCAAGAGGCTCAACTCGAAACAATATCGCTCACCAATCGTTACGCAAGAAGACAAATGTCTTGGTTTAGACGCGACCAGAGAATTAATTGGGTCAATTCCTCTGACACTGTTATTGATGACGCCATGAATCAAATTAGGCTGGCCCAATGACCATCACATTTACAAAGGGCCACGGCACTGGCAATGACTTCATCTTGATTCAAGATCCAGCAGGGCAAATGGCTCTAACTGAGGCCGAGATTCGGAAACTTTGTGATCGCCATTTCGGCATAGGGGCGGATGGGTTGATCCTTGCAGTGCGTACCGAGAATTCCGAGGAAGTTAGCGGCTTACTCGAGCAAGAGCCGAACGCTGAGTGGTTCATGGACTATCGGAACTCCGATGGGTCTAAAGCTGAAATGTGCGGGAACGGGATCAGGGTTTTTGCGCGCTACCTACTCTCAAACTCGCTCGCAGAACTTACCGATGGCAGCACTTTGCCAATAGCCACTCGAAATGGCATCAAGGATGTCACCGCCACCGCTTCTGGATTTGCTGTGGATCTTGGGCGCTGGAGCGTCACCGAAACTGAGTATCTTGTTCGGGTGGGGGGTCTGTCAGTAGCCAGGCCCGGACTTGCTATAAATCTGGGTAATCCACACGTGGTCGTGGCTCTAGCTGACCAGCAAGAGCTCAGCTCCTTAGAGCTTTCGAAAGCCCCAGTCTTGGATCCCGAGGCCCTCAATGGGGCAAACGTTGAGTTCGTGGTGCTTGATGATCCACTAATTAGAGAGGGTGTCGCTTCGCTCACGATGAGGGTTCACGAGCGAGGAGTAGGCGAAACGATGAGCTGCGGCACTGGTGTCGCGGCTGCGGCTCTAGCCATTCGGCACTGGGCCGGTAATGGTCAGAACTTTTGGAAGGTAAGAGTGCCCGGTGGCGATGTCGCCGTCCGAATGTTTGCAACCGAAGATGGAGAGCACGTCGGCATTAGTGGAGCTGCAGAGTTGGTATTTACCGGGTCCGTAGAGCTCTAATAATCCTGTAACCCTTTGCGGTATTGACTCTATCCAGACTCAGATTCTCAAATGAATCGGTAATCCACTTCTGTAAGGAATCGGCGCCGAGTTGTTTTTGAACCACGAGCATTGCTACGCCGTCAATCGCTAATCTTGGCAACCAGACCTGCAAGAGTTCATGAAGGGCCTGTTTGCCAATTCGTATTGGTGGGTTTGACCAAATAGCTTGGAACTCTAGATCGTCCGGGATATCAGTTGCCAATACAGGCTTGATGTTTGCTAGCTCATTGCGCTCAGCGTTCTGACGGGTGAGTTCCAGGCTTCTATTATTAACATCCAATGCGTACACCAGCGTGTTTGGGTTGAGCTTTGCTATTGCTAAAGATATCGGACCCCAACCGCAGCCCAGATCTAGCACGTTTCCGATTTTGGGAAAGTGGCGGTACTCCTTCAGGAGCACTCTGGTTCCGGGATCGAGTTTTGTTGCACTAAAAGTCCCGCTTGCTGCGGTGAGAGAAAAATCAACCCCGCCAACTTCGAACTCGACATCACTTGTTCTCTTAGAGCTTTGGGGGTCGGAGCTGAAATAATGCTGGGCGACCATGACACAAACCTAATGCAGGCTTAGGCTTTTATAACAATGGAATCCGAATCTACAATCGATCGTATTCTCAGGCGCGGCGCAGCCGCCCCTGAGTCTGAATTTGATGGCGACCAGCTAGATCTTGAAGAGCGAGAATCGCTCCGGAGAGTTCCAGGCCTTTCCACTGAACTGCAAGACATCACCGATGTGGAATACCGCCAACTTCGTTTGGAAAAGGTCGTGCTGATTGGAGTCTGGGGCAGCGGCACTATAACGGACGCCGAAAATTCACTTCGAGAGCTGGCCGCTTTGGCCGAGACCGCCGGCGCCGAGGTGCTAGATGGCGTGCTGCAAAGAAGACCGAAGCCCGACCCGGCTACCTACTTCGGCAAGGGCAAGGCGCAGGAATTATGCGAATTGGTGGCAGCTCTGGGTGCTGACACTGTTATCGCCGACGGTGAGTTAGCGCCTTCTCAGCGTCGCTCGCTAGAGGATGTAGTCAAGATTAAAGTGGTCGATCGCACGGCAATTATTTTGGATATTTTCGCGCAACATGCGAAGAGCCGCGAGGGCAAGGCTCAAGTTGAGCTAGCTCAACTTGAGTACCTACTGCCTCGCTTGCGCGGTTGGGGTGACTCAATGTCAAGGCAAGCCGGTGGTCAAGCGGCCGGGGGAGTTGGTATTGGCTCCAGGGGTCCTGGAGAGACCAAGATCGAGCTCGATCGTCGCCGCATCAATACCCGAATGGCCAAGCTCAGGAGAGAGATTGCTTTGATGAAGCAGGCTCGCGATGTCAAGCGATCCGCTCGCGAGAAGTCTAAAGTGCCGCAGGTTGCCATAGCTGGTTACACAAACGCTGGGAAGTCATCGCTTTTGAACCGGTTGACTAAGGCTGGCGTGCTAGTTGAAAACGCTCTTTTCGCGACCCTTGATCCGACAATCCGAAAGCACCAGACTTTGGATGGTCGTGAGTACACTCTCGCCGATACTGTCGGATTTGTGCGAAACCTGCCGCACCAGCTGGTGGAGGCGTTCAGGTCAACGCTCGAAGAGATATCGGCAGCCGATTTGATTGTTCACGTTGTGGACGCTACTGATCCAAACCCCATGGGCCAGATAAAAACTGTCAGGGCCGTCATTGCCGATGTTGAAGCATCGGCAATTGAGGAGCTTGTGATTTTTAATAAGTCGGATTTGATTTCAGAGGCGGACGCCGTATTGCTGAGAGGCTTGGTTCCCGGTTGCCTTTTGGTTTCGACACGCACTGGATTGGGTATTAATGAACTTGAAAAGCGCATCGCAGATTTTCTGCCGAGGCCAGATGTTGAGTTTTTTGGATTGATTCCTTATGACCGAGGAGATTTAGTATCCAGGGCGCATTTGAGCGGCAAAGTCTTGGATTTTGAATACGTTGAAGCGGGCACAAGAATTCACGCTTTAGTGCGCCCTGACTTAGCTAATGAGCTTTCCGCCTTTGCTACACGGCCCTGAGAACAGCCACCACTTTGCCCAATATCACAGCGTGATCCCCAAGAATTGGTTCGAATGCCGAGTTCCTGGGAAGCAGCCAAGTGTGGCCATCTCTCTGTTTGAAAGTTTTGACCGTAGCTTCTTCTTCGAGCATTGCCGCAACGATGTCACCGTTTTCGGCGGTTTGCTGCTGCCGAACTACAACCCAGTCGCCGTCACAGATTGCCGCATCGATCATTGACTCACCGACAACACGCAACAAGAACAAGTCTCCTTGTCCGACCAGTTGTCTAGGTAGCGCAAAAACATCTTCAACATTTTGCTCAGCGGTGATTGGTATGCCGGCGGCAATTCGTCCTACTAGAGGGACCATTGCGGCATCGGCCCTAAATATTTCGGTTTCGGTCTCTTCCCTCAGAAGGTCAATCGTTCGAGGACGACGAGGGTCACGACTTATAAATCCGAGCAACTCGAGCTTATTTAGTTGATGGGAGACGCTCGCAGTGGAGGAAAGGCCGACTGACTCGCCGATCTCGCGCATCGAGGGTGCGTAGTTACGATCGTTCATCGATTCCCGAATAACCTCAAGGATTCTTCGCTGCACAGCGCTCAGGTTGCTGGTATCCATGCTTGACCTTCCAAAATGTATGTGGGTGTCGCTTTACTACTTATGTCGAAACTGTATTCGTAAAATAAACAAGATACAAACACATTTTCGATGATTCGGAGAAATTTGTGACGTTTACCTTGCGTTATTGCAATTTATTTCTATAATTAGAACAAGTGTTCGAAACAAAAAATCGAGTAGGAAGTGGGTTGGGAAATGACTGCAATCACAAAGTATCGAGTGACTAACCCTCGTAAGCTTTTTCGTGGCTTAGCCATTATGGTTCTTACGGCAGGCTTCGCGGCGTCTAGCATCACCGGCTCGATGGCTGGATCGGGCGCCACTGGCGAACTCGAGTTTTTAACCGTTACCGCTGGAGACTCGCTTTGGGCTCTCGCATACGAGCACTCCCCCAAGGATGATCCTCGGGACTGGATTGCCGAGGTTGTACTGCTAAATAACTTGGAGTCAGTTGATCTTGAGCCAGGTCAAATACTCGCTCTGCCCTAGGGCCTAGTTTTTATTAACTATTCTTAGAGGGTGACTGACCCTAAAAACATCCCGCTCAGACCCGACCTAAGGGGTCAGCTTCCTTACGGCGCTCCTCAAATAAATGTTCCAGTAGCCCTAAATGTGAATGAAAACACCTTCGGTATCCCCGAGGTTGTGGCTGTGGAGATTATCCAGCGCCTCGCAGCCGAGGTCATCGGCCTGAATCGCTATCCCGATCGAGAGTTCATGCAACTTAGGGGCAGGCTTGCGGATTATCTAGGCTTCGGGCTACTGCCAGAGCAGCTGTGGGCGGCGAATGGCTCCAACGAAATTCTTATGCAAGCTTTTCAGGCTTTTGGCGGACCGAGTTCCAGTGCGATTAGCTTCGGCCCCACCTATTCGATGTATCCAAATATTGCTCGTATCTCACTTACCCCTTATAAGGAGTATGAGCGAGAGGCGGATTTTGAGCTGAGTGCCGATTATGTGGCTCAGCGCGTAAGTGAGTCAAAGCCCGGGATCGTATTACTTTGTTCTCCCAATAACCCCACTGGAACACCAATCTCACTCGAGGTTATTGAAGCGGCTTATCGAGCGTTTAATGGAATCCTCATCATCGACGAGGCCTACGCGGAATTCTCGGAAGCCGAGTCTGCACTATCCCTACTTCAAGGAAAGCCAAGGTTAATGATCTCGCGAACCATGAGCAAGGCATTTGCTTTTGCTGGAGCGAGGGTGGGTTACGTTGCGGCAGATTCCAGCGCCATTGACGCACTCAGAATCGTGCGGTTGCCCTATCATCTTTCTTCGCTGACTCAGGCCGCCGCTCTTGCCGCCCTAACTTTTTCGGAGCTATTGCTCGAGAATGTTGCACAGATAAAAGTTCAGCGCGATCGGATAATTAGGCAGGTCACGGGCATGGGACTGCGTGCCTATCGGTCCGATTCGAACTTCGTGTTAGTTGAGGGCTTCAAAGATCCAAACGATGTGTTCGAAAAGCTTTTGGAGCGCGGGGTCTTGATTAGAAACGTTGGAATTCCAAAAACTTTGCGGTTCACCGCGGGAACCGAAGGGGAAACTACAAAATTGCTTGCGGAATTAGCCTTGGTGCTTGACTAAACTTAGGGACTATCCCAAGCAAAGGTTCCGAATGAGTCGCAAAGCACAGCTATCTAGGTCAACTTCCGAGTCGCAAATCTCACTCGAGCTCGATCTGGATGGCACTGGGGCCAGCGAGATTTCCACAGGGGTCCCTTTCTACGACCACATGTTGACCGCTTTATCAAAACACTCGCTAATTGATCTTAGGGTTCAGGCAACTGGCGACATCGCAATTGATGCTCATCACACTGTTGAGGATGTCGCCATTGTCTTTGGCCAGGCCCTTCGCCAGGCACTTGGGGATAAGTCCGGGATAGGTCGTTATGGTGATGCGACAGTGCCTCTGGATGAAGCCCTTGCCCGGGCCGTGGTGGATGTCTCCGGCAGGCCTTTCCTGGTCCACTCAGGAGAGCCACAGGGCTTCGAATTTCATCTAATCGGTGGTCACTTCACCGGTGCACTTGTTCGTCACGTTTTCGAAGCAATCGCCCTAAACGCTGGCATTACTTTGCACGTCACCTTATTGGCCGGACGTGACCCGCACCACATTGCCGAGGCCCAGTTCAAGGCGCTGGCCCGGGCCCTGCGCAAGGCCGTTGAGCTTGATTCGCGTGTTAGTGGAGTGCCTTCTACTAAGGGAAGTCTTTGAGCAAAAAAGTCGCTGTTTTTGATTACGGCAGCGGCAACATTCATTCGGCTCTCAAGGCCCTCCAGGCTGCGGGTGCCGAGGCATTTCTTACCTCGGATTCAAAGGTCGCCCTTGAAGCCGATGGTTTAGTGCTTCCCGGAGTTGGAGCTTTTTCCGCGGTGATGCAGAAACTAAATGCCAAGCAGGTTGATCGCTTAGTTGATAAAAGGCTGACTGCAGGGAGGCCGGTCTTCGGAATTTGCGTTGGTATGCAGGTGATGTTTGCGTCCGGGGATGAGCATGGGGTCTGGGCCGAAGGCTTAGGTCAGTGGCCGGGCACGGTGGAAAAGCTCGAGGCTCCACGGCTTCCTCATATCGGCTGGACGAGCGTTGAGGCGGACTCGAACTCAAAGTTGTTCAAGGGGATTGAGCATGAGATGTTCTATTTTGTCCACAGCTATGCGGCCAAGAAATGGGAACTCGACATCATTCCGCCTTTTTTGCCAGCCTCTTTGAGCTGGGCAACTCACGGTGAGCGCTTTATAGCAGCGGTTGAGAACGGGCCGCTAACCGCAACTCAGTTTCATCCGGAAAAATCAGGTGAAGCCGGGCTAAAACTTTTACAAAACTGGATCACAACACTTTAGGAGCAAAGTGAAGCTAGAACTTCTTCCCGCGGTAGATGTTGCAAATGGGAAAGCCGTCAGGCTCACCCAGGGTGAAGCCGGCAGCGAGGAGGACTTTGGTCACCCACTGGCAGCTAGTCAAGACTGGATTTCTCAGGGGGCCGAGTGGATTCACCTGGTGGATCTTGATGCTGCTTTTGGGAGAGGTGAAAACCGAAGCGTGATATCTGAGGTGGTGAAGGCCGCGGGCAACACAAAAATTGAACTTTCCGGTGGAATTCGCGATGACGCTTCCCTGGAGGCCGCACTTTCTTTAGGGGCCACTCGAGTGAACCTTGGGACTGCGGCGCTGGAGGATCCAGACTGGACCGCTTCAGTGATTGCAAAATACGGTGATCAGATTGCGGTTGGCTTGGATGTTAGAGGAAATACTTTGGCCGCTCGGGGCTGGACTCAAGAAGGCGGAGACCTCTTTGAAGTTCTCGAGCGTTTGGAGAAGGCGGGCTGTGCTAGGTATGTGGTAACCGATGTAACCAAAGACGGCACGCTCCGGGGTCCGAATCTAGAGCTACTAAAAAAGGTCATGCAGCACACCGATAAACCGATTGTTGCTTCCGGGGGTATCTCGAGTTTGCAAGATATCCACGACTTGAGGGAACTGGTTCCCCTCGGTTTAGAGGGAGCAATTTTAGGCAAGGCGCTCTACGCGGGGAGGTTCACCCTGACCCAAGCTTTGGAAATCGCTAACTAGTGAGCTCTGACAGGTTCCGCGACTCGGCCGGGGTTCCCTGGGAGGGACGGGAGTTCCAGACGAATAGCTGGGCCAACGATGACGGAAGTGCCCCCGAAGAGTTAGCATCGGTTCTGGCTCAGGTTCCACTTGATAAGACTCGTTTGGTTGAGGTGGTTTCTAGAACTCGGCTCTTAATTCCTCTTTTGGCAACTTTGGGAGAAGGCGAAATCGGTCCAAATGGCCTTCTGGTCGATAAAAGTGCTGACCTTGGAATCGTTGCCGTTTCAACCCCGGATGGCAAGACTGCTATTCCCGCTTTTTCATCCGTTAGGGAACTCACCCTTTGGAACTCAATCGCGCGTCCTGTCCCCACTGCAGGAGCAAAGATTGCTTTGGCGGCGGCGAGCGAGGGTCACGAGCGAGTTGTTATAGATCCGGCTGGGGCTGGAATCGCTCTGAGAAAAACCTGGCTCCCGGCTATCGCCCAAGGTCTAGCTTGGCTCCCGCCACATTTAAATCCGCGAGTGCTCGAGCTAATTTTGACTGCGGCTAAGGGCCAGCGAGTCATTGCTGCAGTCGAGTTGTTTGATGGCGACCCCAAGGGAAGACTCGAGGGTGCAGAGCTCTTGATTCAAGTTTCTCTCGAGCTAGGGCTAGATTCGAGTCAGCTTCAAGATGTGTTGGCCGACTTTAGCGCAGAATTGCAGTCTCAAGAGTTCTTGACTTTGGTTGATTCAATGTCAGTGCGCTTGATACCCGCCTAGTTCACTGCTCCGGTGAATTTTTCACCCGGTCCCTTGCCTGGCGGATCCGGTATCAAGGATGCCTCCCGAAAAGCCAGCTGCAGAGAGCGAAGCCCATCTCTTAGCGGCCTAGCGTGGTGGTCCCCGATTTCGGGCGCCGCTGCCGTAACCAAGCCTGCCAGGGCGGTGATGAGCTTTCTGGCTTCATCCAGATCCGCGGGGGCATCTTCGGCAAGCCCGCATTGCACCGCAGCCGCGCTCATGAGGTGAACGCATGCTGTGTTGATAATCTCTAGCGCAGGAGCTTCTGCGATATCACGAGATAGATTTTCGTCCAAGATTCCTCTTTCATTTGGCAAATTGCTCTGCTAGGCTACCTGAGGCTCCGGGCTATTGCTCGGTATGAAGTGGATTACGATCCCACCTTGCAATCGCATAATAGATTGACTGGGTTTGAGAGTTTTTGTTTCTAAGCGCACTCGCGCTAGCTAAAACGAATGCCAAGAGGAGCAAGTTATTAGCGATCCGCGCATTAACGACCGTATTCGCGTCTCAGAAGTCCGACTAGTCGGACCAGCTGGGGAGCAGGTTGGCGTAGTTGCCATTGATCAAGCACTGAGATTGGCCCGCGAGGCAGACCTCGACCTAGTTGAGATTTCCCCCGGATCAGTACCACCTGTTTGCAAGATTATGGATTACGGCAAGTTCAAATACGAGGCGGCGCAAAAGGTTCGCGAAGCTCGCAAGAATCAGGTCAACACAGTTCTTAAGACGGTGCGTTTCGGTCTAAAAATCGATGATCACGACTTTGAGACCAAGGTTGGTCAGGTTCGCAAATTCCTCAAGGCTGGCGACAAGGTGAAGGTCATGGTTGTCTTCCGAGGTCGCGAGCAGTCTCGCCCAGAAATGGGTGTTCGGTTGCTTCGCAGACTGAGTGAAGGGGTAACCGAATTCGGAATCGTGGAGTCAAACCCATCTATCGATGGCCGCAGTATGGTCATGGTCATTGGGCCGCTAAAGAACAAAGCAGAGGCCAGAGCCGAAGCTAAAAAGGCTCAGCAAAAAGCCGAACCGGCTTCAGCTACAGAAGAAAAATAAGGAGACATCATGCCGAAAATGAAGACCCACTCGGGCGCCAAAAAGCGGTTCCGCTTTACTGGCAGCGGCAAGCTGATGAAGCAGCAGATTAACATGCGACACAACCAAGAGCACATGTCCTCCAGGCGCAAGCGCCGCCTGAACGCAGACCAGGTTGTGTCACCAGCAGATTTCAAGAAGCTAAAAAGGCAGCTAGGCCGCTAGGCCAGCGAGAAAAGGATTAGATCATGGCAAGAGTAAAAAATGCTGTCAACTCGCACAAAAAACGTCGCACAGTCTTAGAGCGCGCCCACGGCTACCGTGGCCAGCGCTCACGTTTGTACCGTCAGGCCAAGCAGCAGTTGCTGCACTCCTACGTTTATGCGTACAACGATCGTCGCAAGAAAAAGGGTAATTTCCGCAGGCTTTGGATTCAGCGAATCAATGCTGGAGTCCGTCAAAACGGCATGACCTATAACCGTTTCATCCAGGGACTGGCGCTGGCCGGCATTGAGGTCGACCGTCGCATCTTGTCAGACATGGCAATTCACGACTCCGCGACCTTCGCGGCAATCGTGGCCCAGGCCAAGGCCGCTTTGCCCAAGGACGTGAACGCTCACAAGGTTAGCTAGTGATCCAGGACCCAAGCGATGCAAGGATCCGGTCGATTATTCCACTTTCGCAAAAAGATGCCCGGTTTGAAACCGGGCTCTTTTTGCTTGAAGGACCTCAGGGTCTCAAAGAATTAGTCGAATCCCCGGAGCTGGCTCATGAAATTTTCGCCACCGAACTAGCTCAAGAGCGCTACGACAATGTCCTAACTGATCTTGAATCAGAAGGCATCAAAGTGACTTTGGTGTCCGAGCGGGTTATGGCCAAAATCAGTGACACCAAGACCCCACAGGGAATTGTTTCGGTCCTAAGTCATCTCGATGTCACACTGACAGAGTTATTGGCCAGCGAGCCAAAGTTGTTGGCCATTTTGGATAAGGCTAGAGATCCGGGCAATGCAGGGACGGTCTTGCGCGCGGCAGATGCTGCTGGAGCTGATGGCATTATTTTCACCAAAGAGTCGGTGGATCTTTATAACCCAAAGGTTGTTCGTTCCACTGCCGGAAGTATTTTGCATCTACCGTCTGTAATCAATCAGGACCCCGTGGAATTGATCGCCGAGCTTCAAAAGCGGGGGATTCAGGTGTTTGCCGCGGCGTCCGGTGGGACACTTGTAAACCAGATTCCGGATGAAGTAATGGCGAAGCCGACGGCCTGGATTTTCGGTAATGAGGCGCATGGAATTGCCGAAGATCTTCTGGAACTATGCGATCAAGTGGTCGCGCTTCCCATTTACGGCTCGGCCGAATCGCTAAATTTAGCTACCGCAGCATCGGTCTGCCTTTACGCATCAGCTTTTCAAATGAATAGCAATCGCTAAACTTGTACGGTGACTGAAGAACTAAATCCCCAGAGCGTTAGATACGCGCTAGAAGCGGCGCTCTCCGAGATCGCGCGAATGTTGAGCATTGCTGAGCTCAGGGCTGCAAAGCCCGGGATTATTGGAGAGGGTTCAGCTATTTCACTGCTGAACGGTTCGATTAAGTCGATGCCTAATGAGCTCAAGGCTGAAGCTGGAAAGCTAATCGGTGGAGCCAAGGCCCAAGTCGCCTTGGCCTTCGAGATCAAAGAGCTTGAGCTCGAGAAAATCGCCGCAGTTTTCGCCCTTGAGGCTGAGCGGGTGGATATCACTGCGGCGGCCAGCTACTTGCCAATCGGGGCAAGACATCCACTTT
>JBDNID010000198.1:0-6563 GCA_041688475.1 Aquiluna sp. | reverse complement strand
TGGCGCCACCGGCGGTTGGGTTAGAAGAAGTCACAAAAGGGTAGGTTCCGTGGTCGACATCCAAGAGGGTTCCCTGGCCGCCCTCCAACAAAACAGTCTTGCCATCACCCAGTGCATTATTCAAAACCAGAGAGGTGTCTTTGACCATTGGCCGAAGGCGCTCGGCGAAGGACAGCAGGTGCTCAACGACTTCTTCAGGCCTCACAGCTGCGCGGTTGTAAAGCTTAACCAAGATGTCGTTTTTCTGAACCAGGGCCGCTGCCACCTTTTGCAAAAGGATGCTTGGGTCAAATAAGTCCTGGACTCGAATACCGAGTCTGCCCATCTTGTCGCCATAGGTGGGGCCAATCCCGCGGCCGGTGGTGCCAATTGCTCTCTTACCTAAAAAGCGCTCGGTGACCTTGTCTATGGTCACGTGATATGGGGTGATGATGTGAGCATTAGAGGAGATGATTAGCTTCGAGGTGTCTATACCCTTATCGTTCAATCCATCAATCTCGCGGAAGAGAACCTCGAGGTCAATCACCACACCATTACCGATTACCGGGACCACCTTTGGCGTGAGGATGCCGGAGGGTAATAGGTGCAGGGCGAACTTTTTATCACCGATAACCACGGTGTGTCCAGCGTTATTGCCGCCCTGGTAGCGAACTACATAATCAACTCTGTCGCCGAGCAGGTCGGTGGCTTTACCCTTGCCCTCATCGCCCCACTGGGCTCCAACTAGAACTACTGCAGGCATGGTTATCCCTTTCCTAAAACTGCGGGGATCTTTGGGCTAATCGGCCCTTTTAGAGTCTACCCAAAAACGTGTTGCATAACCCATGTGTGCATGGTTATTGCAGCTGCCGCCGAGGCATTAATGGATCTAGTAGAACCAAACTGAGTAATCTCCAAAACCATGTCCGCTGCATCTAGAGCCTCTTGCGAAAGACCAGGGCCTTCTTGACCGAATAAAAACACGCACTCTTTAGGAAGCTCTATATTTTCAAGCTGCTTGCAGCCCGGCACGTTATCAATTGCAATTATTGGAAGTTTGCCGCCATCGGCCGCTCCGGTTTTTGCCCACTGAACAAAATCGTCAATTGTTGGCACGTGCCTCACGTGCTGATATCGGTCTGTCACCATCGCACCGCGCCGGTTCCAGCGCCTGTTGCCCACAATGTGCACCTCTTTTGACAAAAAAGCGTTGGCGGTTCGAACGATTGAACCGATATTCAAATCGTGCTGCCAGTTCTCAATCGCCACGTGATAGGGGTGGCGATGAGTATCAAGCTCAGCGACAATGGCCACCATTGTCCAATAGCGATACTTATCGATCACGTTTCTGGTGTCGCCATTTGCAAGAAGCTCGGGGTCAAATCTTTCAAAATTGGGGTGCGAAGAATCTGGTAATTCACCCGGCCAAGGACCGACTCCCCAGGTTGATTGTTCATGGGTACCGGTTAGATTTTCATCACTCACTCTCCACAGCCTAAAGCTAGGCTTTGGGTATGACTGACCGATCCCATATTCTTAGCTGGCTTACCGACATGGATGGGGTGCTTTGGCACGAAGGAAGAGCAATTCCTGGGGCTCCGGAGTTGATTGAAAAGTGGACCCGAGCGGGAACACCGTTTCTAGTTCTCACCAATAATTCCACCTACACCCCCAGGGACCTGGCGGCAAGGCTTCAAGCCGGAGGCTTGGATGTCCCAGAAGATCGCATATACACTTCGGCTCTGGCAACCGCAGATTTCATAAGGAGTCAAAAAGCCAAAGGCTCAGCTTTTGTGATTGGCGAATCGGGCCTCACAACAGCCATGCACGAGATTGGCTATGTGATGACCGAGGTGAACCCCGACTACATGGTCCTCGGGGAAACCAGAAATCTAAGCTTTGATTCACTCACCAAAGCGATTCGACTCATCAATAAGGGGGCTAGGTTCATCACGACAAACCCGGATGTCACAGGGCCGTCTCCGGAGGGTCCGATTCCGGCAACCGGTTCAATTGCCGCTCTAATCTCCGCCGCCACAGGCAAGGCCCCCTACATAGTAGGGAAACCGAACCCGATGATGTTCCGCTCGGCAATGCGCAAGATTGATGCCCACTCCAAGTCCACCGGCATGATTGGCGACCGAATGGACACCGATGTCGTGGCAGGCATTGAAGCCGGGTTGTATACGATTCTGGTTCGAACCGGCATCTCAGATGATGCCGAGATTGCTAAATATCCCTTTAGACCAACCGAAATAATGGATTCGGTGGCGGGTCTTATCTAAGGCAAAGTATTAATTTATGTGTTGATGGATTTGATGTGCGGGCTAAAAGACACAATCACACCGGCAATCAGAACCCCGACCGCCAACGCCGTGTAGGTGGGTTGAACACCGAGGCCATCAACCGCGGCACCGACACCCACCATCGAGATCAGTGGCCCGGCATTCCAGATTGCCATTTCCAACGCGAACACCCGGCCACGTTTATTGGCCGGGATTTTGCGTTGAATAACGGTATTCAAAAGCGGTAATAAAGGACCCCAAGCCAGCCCCAATACCAGCGCGCCAACTAGCATTGCCCACTGATCTGGCAACTGACTCATCGGAAGCATTGCCAGCGGAACACCCAACACTCCGATGCGCAAAATAGTTGAATAGCTCAGGAACCGGTGGATCTGCTCGAAAAATAGCGCTCCAAAAATCGAGGCGGCGGCCATGGCGGAAATCAGCAGGCCTAGGCCCTCCGGGTCACCGAGCGATTTGTAATAGCTGGGTAAAACCACCATCTCGGTCGGTAGATAGACAACAGCCAAAATAACGATTGCCGACATCATCACCAAGACAGAAGGGGTGGCGAACAATATCTTGAACCCCTGCATCGCGTAAATGCGAAACGGCTCTTTCTCTCCCTCGTCCCCCAACTCGTGCTGCTCTAAAACCCGAATAAAAGAAGCAATCACACCGCTGGTAAGCGCAAAGGCTGCGACCACGATGAAAGTTTCAGCCGACCCAATCCAAGCAATACAAAAACTTGCCAAGGCTGGACCCAGGGCGAATCCCGTAGCAAAAACACCCTCGTGGATTGAATTCGCTCGATCTAATGTCATTCCGGCAGGGGCCGCGATATCAGGCACCAGCGATTTTCTAGCGGTCGGTCCGGCGGCGGCTACGACGTTTTTCAGGGTTGCCAAAACAATCAACCAGGCGATTGTTAGCTCCCACATGCTTGCAACCAAAGGAATCCCCAAGGTGAAGACCCCGGTTATTAGCTCAGCAAGGGCGGCAACTCTTTTTCTGCCGTATTTATCAATAACCGATCCGATTATCGGGATAACCACGAGCCCGGGTATCGCGGTCAGAGCCACTACCAAACCCGCCACCGCAGCGGAACCACTGATTTCAAGTGCTATCCAGGGAAGGGCGATAAACACCATCGAGCCTGCAATCACGCTCGCGAGTGAGGCAAGCTGGGTTAGGACAAAGGGCGCAACTCGACGCTGCACTTTCACCTGCTTCTTATAAACCCAGCTCACCTAGTGTGATTGCTGTGAGATAAGAATAGCCAGCATTTTCAATGGCTTGACGCGCTCCGGTGTCGCGGTCTACAACTGTTGCGATTCCCACCACAATCGCCCCGGCTTCCACCAGAGCTTCGGCCGCTGCGAGTGGCGAACCGCCGGTGGTTGAAGTGTCCTCCAAAACCACCACTTTTTTGCCCCTTACGTTGGGGCCTTCAACCTGGCGACCCATGCCGTGGGCCTTGGCCTGCTTGCGAACCACAAAAGCATCAAGGGCAAGGCCTCGGGCTACGCCCTGGTGCAGCATCGCTGTTGCCACCGGATCTGCGCCCATGGTCAGGCCCCCAACGCATTCCACATGACCCAGGCCATTTTGCTCAAGTAAATCAAGCATCACATTGCCAATCAGGGGGGCCGCTTCGTGGTGCAGGGTGGCCCTGCGCAAATCCACGTAGTAGTCGGCCTCAAGACCAGAGGATAAAGTCACCTTGCCGTGCACCACGGCAAGCTCTTTGATTAGCTCTAAAAGACGTGGTTTAGATTCGGATGTAAAAGTCATGGTTAGAGTTTAGGGATGCTAATTGCCACCTGGAACGTGAACTCAATAAGAGCAAGAGTCAGCCGAGTCGTAGCCTTTTTGGAGCGCACCGGGGTAGATGTTTTGGGGATGCAAGAAATCAAATGCAAGCCCGAGCAATTCCCCTATGCCGAGTTCGAAGCGATTGGCTATAAGGTCATCGCGCACGGTCTAAACCAGTGGAACGGGGTGGCCTTTGCGTATAAGGCACACCTAGACCCCCAGGACATTGAGTTGGAATTTACCCAGCAGCCAAGTTTCAAAGATGTGGTTGAGGCCAGGGCCATCGGTGCAACATTTGACGGGGTTCGCGTATGGTCAATCTATGTGCCAAACGGTAGGGCACTAGCCGACCCTCACATGGAATACAAGCTTGAGTTTTTGGACAGATTAGCTGCAACCACAGCCGAACAACTTGAGATTAACCCCGATTTGGAAATCACCCTTATGGGAGATTTTAACGTGGCTCCACTGGACACCGATGTCTACGATCTTTCGATGTTTGAAACCCACATTTCCGCGCCGGAGCGCCAAGCATTTGAGGCCTTCGAGCAGATTGGCCTAACCGATAAGGTTCGCGAGCTACTTCCTAACGCCTATACCTATTGGGATTATAAGGAGCTCTGCTTTCCCAAAAACAACGGCATGAGGATTGACTTTGTGCTTTCCTCGGATGCTCTCACCAATCGCATAACTGGTTCCTCGATTGAGCGCGAAGAGCGAAAAGGCGAAGGCCCAAGCGACCATGTTCCAGTGATTATTGAGCTCTCCGACTAAGACAGCTCCCTATTGCGGACTCACTGCGAGGTGCTCGCCCGAAGAATCAACATCCACCTTCACCGAGCTGCCATCGATCGCCTCGCCGGATAACAATAGGTTTGCCAACCGATCATCAATCTCGCGCTGCATGAGCCTGCGTAATGGCCTGGCGCCGTAAATTGGGTCATAGCCGTGCTCAGCTAACCAAAGCCTTGCAGCAGGTGTAACCCCCAGTGATAGCCGCTTTGGTTCAAGTCGTTCCATAAGTTTGTCAACGCTCAGATCAACAATGAACCCAAGCTGCTCGATGGTTAGTGAATCAAAGATGACGATGTCATCGAGACGGTTCAAAAACTCCGGCTTGAAGGCAATTCGAACCGCGTCCATAACCGCCTGACGCTTTTGATCTTGGCTGAGTTCTTGATCAATCAAAAACTGTGAACCGAGGTTTGAGGTCATGATCAGAATTACATTTCTAAAATCAACGGTTCTGCCTTGACCATCGGTGAGCCGGCCGTCATCCAGCACCTGCAATAAAACATCAAATACCTCCGGGTGGGCCTTTTCAACCTCGTCGAATAAGACCACTGAGTAGGGCCTTCGCCTTACAGCCTCAGTCAGCTGACCGCCTTCTCCATAACCGACATAGCCCGGAGGAGCCCCAATTAGTCGGCTTACGCTGTGTTTTTCGCCATATTCGCTCATGTCAATTCGAACCATTGACTTTTCATCATCAAATAAAAAGTGGGCCAGCGACTTTGCGAGCTCGGTCTTGCCGACCCCCGTTGGACCTAAGAACAAAAAAGACCCGGTGGGGCGGTCGGGATCCGAGATGCCGGCCTTGGTGCGTCGGACGGCATCACTAACCGTTTTCACAGCTGCATCCTGGCCAATTAGACGCCTGCCCAATTCGCGCTCTAGATAAAGAAGCTTTTGACTTTCCCCAGCCAGTAGCCTTCCAGTTGGGATGCCAGTCCAGGCGGAAACTACAGCCGCAATTTCGTCTTCGGAAACCTGGTCGCCGACCATGCGATCTTCCGACTTAGTTTCGGTTTCGGCACGCTCAGCTTCGGAAAGTTGCTTCTCTAGACCTGGAATTTCGCCATAGAGCAGTTTGGAGGCTTGCTCCAGGTTGCCCTCACGCTGAGCCTTCTCAGCTGCAATACGCAAAGAATCGAGCTTGGTTTTTAGATCCCCAATCTTGTTGAGCTCAGCCCGCTCTTTTTCCCAACGGGCGTTTAGCTCGTTAAGCTTCTCTTGCTTTTCGGCTAGGTCCTCTTGGAGCTTTTCGAGTCTTTGTTTGGAAGCCTCATCTTTTTCTTTTTTCAGAGCCAATTCTTCTAGCTTGAGCCGGTCGACCTGGCGTCTCAACTCATCGATTTCAGCTGGAGCTGAGTCAATTTCCATGCGAAGCCTGGAGGCTGCCTCATCCATCAGGTCGATGGCCTTATCGGGCAGCTGTCTGCCAGTGATGTAACGATTGGAAAGCTGGGCCGCGGCAATTAGTGCGCTGTCGGCAATGCTCACTTTATGGTGGGCTTCATAGCGCTCTTTGAGCCCGCGAAGAATGGCCACCGTGTCATCTACCGTTGGTTCCCCAACAAACACCTGCTGGAAGCGACGTTCCAAGGCGCTGTCTTTTTCAATTCGTGTTCGATACTCATCAAGAGTCGTCGCTCCAATGAGGCGAAGCTCCCCTCTTGCAAGCATCGGCTTGAGCATGTTTGA
>JBDNID010000197.1:0-5157 GCA_041688475.1 Aquiluna sp. | reverse complement strand
GGCTTTTGTTAGCGGCTTTGGATGACCCAAACCCGGTAATTATTCTGGAGCATAAATTGCTCTATCGGACCTCTGGCGAGGTTCCCGAGGAGCCTTACCGCTCGCCAATTGGAGTACCAAATGTCTTGGCAACCGGCAGGGACATGACCATGGTTGCCACCGGCATCATGGTCTCAAGAGCACTTGAAGCCAGAGAGCAACTTTTAGCAGAGGGGATTGATGCCGGGGTGATTGATGTTCGGACTCTCAGCCCGCTGGATATGACACCAATCAACGAGGCCGTGAAACAAACCGGTCGAGTGATGCTGATTCAAGAAGCCCCAAAGCATGTTGGTTATATGGCAGAGATTGCCGCTCGGATTGCGGAAGGTCCCGGGATTTACTCACTATTGGAGCCGGTGATGCGGCTGTGTGGTTTGGATATTCCAATCCCTTACGCCCCGCAGCTTGAAAAAGCAGCGGTGCCGCAGTTAGATGGCATCATCGCTTCGGCCAAAGAGTTGATGAAGGGCGTGTAATGCCAAAAACCGCAATTGTGATGCCCAAGATGTCTATGACTATGACCGAGGGCGAAGTTGTTGAGTACTTCGTAGTTGTCGGTCAGAAGGTTTCGATTGGCGATGTGGTGGCAATGGTCGGGACCGATAAGACCAACATGGAGGTCGAGTCGGATATCGAAGGCGAGGTGCTGGAGATTTCTTCAACCCCGGGTGCTGTGATCGATGTTGGCTTACCGCTAATGGTCTTAGAGACCGAGAGCGAAGACCTCTTGGCTGATTTATTTGGTGACTCGGCTTCAGAAGCCGCCGCCGAGCCTCAAGCTGAGGTCGTTGCTGAAGTCGCAGAAGATGCGCCTTTGGCTCCGATTGCTCAGGTTCCAGTGCGAGAAATCCTTGCGATGCCTGGGGCTAGGCAACTGGCCCAGGAGCTAAATGTTGATTTAGGTACTCTGACCCCCAAGAGTGAGTCTGGGGTCATCAAGGTAACTGACTTGGCCGTGAAGCACGACCCTGAGCGGGCTCTTAGGGCCAAGAAGCAAATTGCCAAGGTGTTGGAGGGTTCATTACTGATTCCCCAGTTCTCGGTCTCTAAGAACATATCGCTCTATGGCAATTTGCCAAAGAGCTTTGATACGAGGATTAAGGCTTTGCTTATCGCTTGGGGCGATACCCTAAAGGCCATGCCTCAGGTGAATCAGTTATGGCAAGAGGACATCGTCCCAGTTGCTGAAATAAAGGCTGCGGTGCTGCTAAAAACTGCGCTTGGTTTTGTATCTCCAGTTATTTCGTTAGCCGATACCACTTTGGAAACCTGGGGTGCTGAGGTTGATCGGGTTTTGAAATCAGCTTCTCACAACAAGATTCCGCTAGCTAATCTTTCGGGTGCCACAACGGCAATAACCGATTTGAGCGAATACCTAATCGACCAAGCGAACACCTTGTTGCTGCCGGGTCAATCCTCCGGATTGAACATTGGCAGCCCGAAGGCAACGGGTAATGGAATGAGTCTGAATGTGACAGTAGTCTTTGACCACCGAATAGCGGATCCCGGGGATGCAGCCGAGGTGTTAGCAGAGTTCGAAAGAGCGTTGAACGAGGTTTTGTAATGGCAACCGTTAGAGACCGCTCAATGATTGTTAGCGTGGCTCGGATGTATTACGAGCAGGACATGTCGCAGGATCAAATTGCGCGGGTGCTACTCACCAGCCGCTCCAATGTTTCGCGCATCCTATCCGAGGCCAAGAAAAAAGGGATTGTCGAATTCAAGGTTGTTGAGCACTCCAAGCGCGATACCGATTTGGAACAACAGCTAGTCGCGCGCTTCGGGCTTCGAACCGCCTATGTTGCAAAGGTGCCCGAGGGCACTGATGCGTATCAGGCGGTTGGTCGGATTGCAGCGCAGGTGTTCCTAAACCACATGAAACCCAATGCCAAGATCGCACTTTCTTGGGGCCGGTCACTGGAGGCGATGGTCGATGAGATTCCGGAGAATAATCGGCCGGATTTGACCATCATCCCGCTGATTGGCGGGATGATGGAGGTGCCGGCTGCAATCAACGGCGAGAACTTGGTAAGAGTTTTGGCGTCTCAGATTAGGGCCGAGTTCAAGATTTTACACTCCCCAACAATTGTGCAGAGTTCTGCGGTGAAGTTAGCTTTTATGAATGAGCCGAGTATTAAGGGCGTAATTGAGCTTGCTAAGAATGCGGACATCGCTTTTGTGGGGATTGGGTCAAAAGGGTCTACCTCATCGAAATATATTCTTGAGGCGGCGGGCCTTCAGGAAGCCACTCATCGGCCGTTATTTAAAAACGTGGTCGGGGACATCGCTTGCCGTTTTTACGGTGAAAAGGGTGAGCCGGTTGACCAGGGGCTGGAATCCCGAACAGTTGGTTTGGCATTGAGTGAAATTCGAAAAATTAAGAAGGTCATAGGCATCGCGATTGGCGACGACAAACCACCCGGTGTTTTGGGGGCGCTCAGAGGTAATTTAGTGACTACTCTCATTACCACCAGCGCGTGCGCACAGAGCGTCCTTGAGCTTGCTGGTAAGCACTAGGAAAGTGAGATAGTCGTGGAAGTACTGATTTGGATATTTTTGCTGATTGCGGGCATGTGGGTATTTCAGCTGTATCTCACCGTGAAACAATCCCAGCGCTTTCAAGACAGCGTGAAAGCCATCCGAACCGAAGGCACCACCACTGCGATTGGGCTTGGTGGGTTTAGGTATAAAGGGGGCAGGGCTTTTGTCGCACTGGCCCAAAAAGACGGTGTGGTGACCGGCGTGCGGGTGCTAACTGGCTTCAGCGTCCTTTCCAACCCAAAACCCTTCTCAGCGCTCGAGGGTCGCTTGGTGCGAGACCTACTAAAACTTGAAAATATGCCGGGGATTAAGAAGAAAATTGCGCTGGCTACGGTGAACGCAGCTGAGACTCTGTCCCAAAAATGAAATGCACAAACGTGCGTAACTAACTTTCCTATTCACCTTTTTTAGTGCACTAACGTGTTGGCAAGCATGATCACCGAAGATCATGTTTCGATCCAAAGGAGGGTTGATGTTTTCAATATTTGCTGCCGAAGACGGATCAGTTGGTGAACCAACTGGCGTCTGGGGTGCGATAGCAGGTGGAGCAGAATATTTCATCGGAATATTCAACGAGGGCGGCGCGGTCCTAACGGGCCTCGTTACAGGAATCATTCCTACGCTTTTGGTTCTACTAACCGCAGTTAACGCTCTGATCCGACTAATCGGCCCAGAGAAAATCGAGAACCTAGGTAAAAAAGCTGGTCAGCCTGGATTGATCTGGTACCCAGTTCGATACATGGTGCTTCCAGTTCTAGCCGTGTTCTTCCTAACCAACCCGATGGCTTACACCATCGGTAGGTTCCTACCAGAGCGATTCAAGCCGGCCTTTTACGACTCGTCTGTTTCCTTCGTGCACCCAATCACGGGTCTATTCCCACACGCTAACGCCGGTGAGCTTTTTGTTTACCTAGGTATCGCAGCGGGAATCACGACCCTTGGATTCGGCCTTGGCGATTTGGCCATTCGTTTCCTACTGGTTGGTTTGGTTGTTATCTTTATCCGCGGAATTGTGACTGAGTTCATTACTTCCCGCATGATGGCAAGAAGGGTGGCCGCGTAATGAATACTCTTCTTGTGAAAATCGGCCGCGGAGTTGGCGGGGTTGTTGGGGCGCTTTATCAGGCTGGGCGCGACAGCGTCGAGACCGTTATTCGCAACATTCTGCCTTTTATGGCCTTCATCTCCTTCATCATCGGTTTGGTATTAGTAACCGGCGTTGGAGACTTTATTGCTAACGCAATCAGCCCGCTAGCCGGTTCGCTGGTAGGTCTATTGATTGTTTCTATCGTTTGTTCAATTCCACTTCTGAGCCCGCTATTGGGTCCGGGAGCGGTTATTGCTCAGATCGTTGGAACCCTTCTGGGTGTTGAAATTGGTAGGGGAACAATCCCGCCACAATATGCACTTCCAGCACTATTTGCGATCAACCCACAGGTTGGTTGCGACTTTATCCCAGTGGGTCTAGCACTTGGTGAAGCGGAACCAGAAACAGTAGAAGTCGGCGTCCCAGCCGTACTGTTCTCCCGCTTGATCACTGGCCCACTAGCCGTAGTGATTGCATACTTTGCATCATTCGGCATGTATCAGAGCTAAAAAGTAGAATCCTAAAATAGGGGAAATAATCAAAGGGTGAACTGTCGAACAGTTCACCCTTTGATTTACTCAAATACGAATCCAAACTAAGGAGTAAAAATGGGCGAGTACAAAGCGGTACGAATTGAAAAAGGTTATGGCGGCTGGGGTGGACCCCTTGTCGTATTGCCAACCGATGAAAGACCACTGATTTACTGCGTCACCGGTGGCGGCATTCATCCACTCGCCCAGCACATCGCAGACCTAACCGGCGGTCAAGTATTTGACGGCTTTAAATCAAGCGCTCCTTTTGACAAGATTGCGGTTGCCGTTATCGACTGCGGCGGAACCGCAAGGATCGGAGTGTATCCGATGAAAAAGTGTTTGACCGTTGATATCCACTCGACTTCTCCAGCGGGCCCGTTGGCAATGTTTATCACCGAGGAGCTTTTTGTCTCAGGTGTGAAGCCAGCCAACGTCACCCCAATTGACTAAACATGGCTGAGCTCCTTTACCGGAGTGAGGTAACCGGAATTGGCGATTTGGTCCCCAGCTTTGTGGCTGAGGGCATCCTGGTCTTTTTTGGTGAGTCTGCCCCAGAAGAACTTCACGAGTTTTGCATAATGCACAAAGTTGAGCTCCAGCAAGGGCAACTGGACGTTGGTGACGTGATACAAATTGATGAGTACCAACTTGAGGTGCTCGCAATTGGCTCTGTAGCAAACCAAAACCTCATGAACCTAGGCCACATGAACATCAAGGCGGACGGCAACCTTATTGCCGATATGCCAGGGGATGTTTGCGTGGCGATAGGGGAGCTACCACCGGTAGCGGTGGGCAGCAAGATTCAAATAATCAGAAAGTAGCAACTCATGCGTTACCGCGAAGAATTAGCAAAGCTAGCAAAAGCCCAGGGGAGACCATTTCGGATAGCGATGGTCGGGGCTGGCCAGATGGGCCGCGGTTTTGCAAACCAATCCCACCGCATGGGTCTAGAGG
>JBDNID010000196.1:0-3442 GCA_041688475.1 Aquiluna sp. | reverse complement strand
ATAAACATGTGGCTGCAATATAAGAAGGTCGGCAAGTGGAAACTCTATGAATTTGGCGAAAAGAGCTACATAGTCCTGAGCTTGGTCTCCAAGTCAGTTCTAGCCTGGGTAGTCGTAATTGGAACCCTGAATATCTAAAAACCTGTTCGTTTGCCTGGGTTTTCCTTCAGAAGTATCATGGTGCACCCCCCGAGACTTGAACTCGGAACCCACTGATTAAGAGTCAGTTGCTCTGCCGATTGAGCTAGAGGTGCGACAGCCCAAAATTCTAGCACTTTAGTTTCGGCTAATGTCGAGGTTTTCAAAGGCACGCTAATGGCGAACTCCCTAAGAAAATTCCCAATATCTCACTATTCTTTTGGAAGGCAGACAAAGGGGCTTTAGTGAATCAAGAAGTTGCGCGAGTTGCTACTGGAGACGTTGCTCCTGCTTTTTCACTAGCAAACCAAAATGCCGAACTCAGATCTTTAGCGAGCTACTCGGAAAAAGGCCTAGTCGCCTTCTTTTACCCAGCAGCGGGAAGCCCGGGTTGCTCCAAAGAAGCCGTGGACTTTCAGGAGTCCCTTGCAGAATTCGAAAATTTGGGATACTGCATTGTTGGGATATCCCCAGATAGCGTGGCGAAACTCAAGGGCTTTGAAGAATCTCACGACCTCACCTTTGAACTCTTGAGTGACCCCGAGATGACAACCCACAAGGCATACGGGGCATATGGCGAAAAGAGTATCTACGGACGGATCTACCGCGGCCCGCTTCGATCAACCATTATTTTGGATAAGGCTGGAAACGTAGTGCAATCGCTTTATAACGTCAAAGCGACCGGCCATGCGAAGATGCTACTCAAGCGCCTCGGTGGGGCGCAGTAGCTCTCTGACATCCCTGGAAAAAACGCAGTAGAACGCTACAGCTGCTGGAATCAATAATCCAAAACCCAGCCACATGATCCCAAATTCTCCGCTAAAACTCGCGGTTGCAATGGCTGCCGTGATGAGCTGCAAGATAAGTGCTGGTGAAAATGCCCAGCGTTTGTGCTGCCAAACCCCGATGGCGATATTGCTCGCCCAAAGGGCTGCCGCCAAAACCATGCCCAGCAAAAACAATGCGCTGACAAAAGAAGCGGTATCTTCTAAAAAAAGTGCAACAAGAGACCAAACCCCGAGCCCCCAAAGAACTAGCGCCTCCAAAGCGATGATAATCACCGCCAATATTAGTTTTTTCGGTTGCTTTTGCATTTTGGGTCTTGATTTCTTTCCTCGGCTGTGAAACCATTTTGGAGTTGCACATGCGACTCTACCTGCTAAAAAGTAGGAGCAATGTCGATCTTAGGAATTACAGAACACTATGGATATGACGTGGCTAAATCAGGCTCGATGCCTCAATGAGGACCCGGAGCTCTTTTTCCCAGTAGGGAACACGGGTCCGGCCCTTGAGCAAATCGAGCAGGCAAAAACAATTTGCCGTCAATGTAATGTCTCTGCGAGCTGCCTTGAGTATGCGATCAAAGAGAATCAAGACACCGGAGTTTGGGGTGGCCTCTCAGAAGACGAGCGCCGTTCGCTGAAGCGACGCTATGCCAGGGCTCGACGCGCCGGTTAGTTCGGAGTTGGCAAAACCAATGCCGTCTAAATGGGTAGCTTTATTGCGACCTTGGTACCGCCCCGAATCGGCGAAGTCCAACTAATGCTTCCGCGAAGCTCGGATTCAACGAGCGTGCGGATAATCTGCGTACCGAGTCCAGTTCCCACTTTGCCTTCAGCTAACCCGACGCCATCATCGGTGATTGCAACTGTGAGGAACTGTTTATCTCGGTCGGCCTCAAACTGAATGACGCCGGACTTGCCTGCAAGCCCATGTTCCACCGCGTTCGCCACAACCTCGGTTAGAACCAATGCCAGCGTGGTTGAGCGTTGAGCCGATAACTCCCCAAAGCTTCCCAACAACTCGGTTTTTACACTGGTGTGATAGGCAGCCGTGATATCCGGAACAAGAGTAAGGATTCTTCTAAAAATTATGTCAAATGAAACTTCTTGATCGATGCCCTCAGAGAGCACATCGTGAACAACTGCGATAGCACTGACTCGACGCATCGCTTGAGCGAGAGACATTTTGACCTCTTCGGATTTTGATTGCCGAGATTGAATTCTTAGAAGGGATGCAACGGTCTGCAAGTTGTTCTTAACCCGGTGGTGAATTTCCCTAATCGTCATGTCCTTGGTAATTAGTTCGCGCTCTCGAAATCTAAGTTCAGTGACATCTCGGCATAACACGGTAGCGCCAACTCGCTTGGCATGCTCAATCGTCGGGATTGACCTAACCGCCAAAGTCATGTTTTTGAATTCGAGATCAGTTTGCCAAGCTCCCTTGCCGGTTAATATCAGCGGCAGCCCCTCGTCGATTGGGCCAAAGTCTGCTAGCGCACCAGTAACCGACTTAGAAAATTGTTTTCCTTCAAGTTCTACTTTTACTCCAGCTCGATAGAACAGCGAGAGAGCGTTGGGGGAAGCGAAAACCACATTTCCAACTTCATCTAATCGAATCAGGCCGTCATTGGCCCTGGCGGCGCCGCGCTTCGAGCCCGATCCAGCCTCGGGGGTTGGAAATAAGCCCTCGGCCACCATCTCCAAAAGCTCATTACCAGCGGCTTGAAAGTTGAGTTGAACTTTGCTGGGCATCCGGCCTTCGGTGAGGTTAAGGTGCCGAGAAATGACCGCTATCGGAAGATCTCCATCCTTTTTTCCACCGGCATAAACAGGGAAGGCCGAGACTCTAGTTTTGAGGCCGTCAATGTCACTAATGCTGCTCGGAGTGACCGACTTGCCGCTTTGATGGGAAGCTACGATAATCTCCAGCCAGTCGCTTCTTGGGGCTTGATCTGTCAGATCACGATGGAACACGGTTGGGGCGGCAGCGGGCCTGGCATGGTTTGTTGCAAAAAATTTACCCTGATCAAATTGCCACAACACCAAATCGGCGAATGCCACATCCGCAATCAGTTGCCAATCGGCCAACAGTGATCTTATCCACTGGTTAGCTAGGCCCTTCGTGTCGCTCATGAAGAGTGAGTTTAGCGCGAGCTTCTAAGCATCTAAAAGGTCTGTGGCAATCAACCTGATTGCCTCGCGCGCCTTAGAGCTTTTGGCACTCAGGCAAAGCGGTTTTCCTTCGAGCATGCAGAGATCAAAACCGGCTTGGTCTTCTGGAACAACTGCTCGGAGCGTCACGCGAGAAACTTTGAATATCGTGTCACGCAACTGTCTTTCGGCATTTCGACCGATGGTTGAAGCCCTAACCCGATTAGCAATCACCCAGGTCTCAAAATCAGTCTCCTTGGCCAAGCTCAGATACCGATTCACTCCAACAGCATCGGCCGCAAAGCTCTGCAACCGGTAGTCGCAAAGCTGCAATATCTCCCTGGTGGCTTGATTGCGCTGCATGCCGGTGT
>JBDNID010000195.1:0-2033 GCA_041688475.1 Aquiluna sp. | reverse complement strand
GGGATTCCGATTCTGGCCCAGAGCAATCGCAAATAATCGTGAATTTCGGTGATGGTCCCGACGGTGGAGCGTGGGTTTCGGTTGGTTGATTTTTGGACAATCGAAGCTGCCGGGCTCAGTCCTTCGATAAAGTAAACATCTAGTCGGTCTACTTGCCCCAGAAACTGACGGGCGTAGGCTCTGAGTGATTCAACATAGCGGCGTTGACCCTCAGCGAAAATCGTGTCAAAAGCCAACGATGATTTGCCCGAACCAGAGAGTCCGGTGAACACCACCATTGAGTTTTTTGGTATCTCTAGATCCAGGTTTTTTAGGTTGTGACCGCGCGCGCCCTTAATTGAGAGCTTTGGGCCTTTTGGAGGCTTAATAGTCACCTGAGAAGCTTACGCATGCCCGGCGGCTTCCAACTGCCTAAGTTCGCGCTTAAGCTCCCCGATTTCGTCCCTAATTCTTCCTGCTAGCTCGAACTTTAGCTCGCTAGCCGCTAATTTCATCTGGGCGTCCAGGTCGAGGATAATCTCGAGTAGGTGTTCCGCGCCTTTAGCACCGATATCCTTGCGGCCGCGCATGTTTGGAGCTTGGCCTTTGACCTTGCTGTCTTTTTTCAGCGATTCAATCAAAGATTGGGTATCAACCTCTTCTCGCATCAATTGATCTGTTATGTCGGCAATCTTTTTTCTGAGCGGTTGAGGATCAATACCGTTTTCGAGGTTGTAGGCGACCTGCATCTCTCTTCTGCGATTGGTCTCATCAATGGCACGGGCCATCGAATCTGTGATTCGATCTGCATACATATGCACCTCGCCATTTATATTTCTGGCGGCCCTTCCGATGGTCTGTATGAGCGAAGTCGTGGAACGCAAAAAGCCCTCTTTATCGGCATCTAGAATCGACACAAGGGATACCTCGGGTAGGTCAAGCCCCTCCCTTAGAAGGTTTATACCTACCAGCACATCAAACAGGCCTTGCCTCAACTCTCGCAGGATCTCCACTCTTCGCAGAGTGTCTACATCAGAGTGCAAATACCTAACGCGCACGCCCATTTCAGTGAAGTACTCGGTTACCTCCTCGGCCAAACGCTTGGTTAGTGTCGTAACCAGAACTCGCTCATTGCGTTCGGTGCGAAGCCTAATCTCTTCCAGCAAGTCGTCGATCTGCCCTTTGGATGGCTTCACAAGAATCTGGGGGTCAACTAGACCCGTAGGACGAATGATTTGTTGAACAACCCCATCCGCCAGACCTAGCTCATATTTTGATGGGGTTGCTGAAAGGTAAAGAGTCTGGCCGGTGCGTTGAAGGAATTCCTCGAATCGAAGAGGTCTATTATCCATAGCCGAAGGTAGCCTGAAACCGTGTTCCACTAGCGTGCGCTTTCGCGACGCGTCCCCCATCGACATAGCGCCAATTTGCGAGACGGTAACGTGCGATTCGTCAATTACGGTCAGGAAGTCCTCTGGGAAATAATCGAGCAAGCACGCCGAAGGTTCCCCTTGCGCCCTGCCATCAATGTGTCTCGAGTAGTTCTCAATCCCTGAGCAGAAGCCAAGCTCCTTAATTGATTCGATGTCGAATGTAGTGCGCATCTTGACTCTTTGGGCTTCGAGCAGTTTGCCCTGGCGCTCGAAATCCTTGTAGGTAGTCTCTAGTTCTTCCTCAATGGCTTCAATCGCCAAGGCCATCTTTTCTGGCGGCGCTACGTAGTAGCTGGCCGGGTAGATAGCCACCGAGTCGCGCTCCATCAGAATCTCACCTGTCAAAGAATGGATGCGGTAAATTTTCTCGATCTCATCGCCAAAAAACTCAATTCTGGTGGCCTCTTCGTCATAGACCGCAATGATCTCGAGAGTGTCCCCTTTGACTCTGAAATTACCACGGGTGAAATCAACGTCATTTCTTTGATACTGAATAGCGACAAGCGCTCTGATCAATTCATCCCGGTCGATCTTCTGGCCAACCTGAAGCGGCAAAGACTGGGCAAGATATTCTTTTGGAGCACCAAGGCCGTAGATGCAAGAAACTGTCGCAACCACAAT
>JBDNID010000194.1:0-8412 GCA_041688475.1 Aquiluna sp. | reverse complement strand
TGCAGTAGAGCTTGTGGAATACGTGCCGAGCCAGTTGGGGCAGTCACTTCAATCACAGCGAACCGGACAAATAGCGATTGCAGTTCCGGATATCGCGAACGCTTCCTATCTAGCCATGCTCAAGGCCGCACAGCAAATATTTTCGGAGGCTGGATACCGAACCACTCTGATAAATACCGGGGGCGACCCTAACGATGATTTGGAAATTATCAGAGGGCTGCGCCAAAAATACGTTGACGGTCTAATCATTACTTCGATTAGGCCCAGCACGGAACTTATTGAGGAGATAGAAGCTTCGGAAGTCCCCATAGTTGTGGTCGGGACAATTGCGGAGGCTGTTTCCTTTGATGTTGTATCTGCCGATTCTCGAGAGGCAGCCCGGTTGGCAGTTGAACATCTGGTGAGTCAGGGCTGCAAAAAAATCGGTTTGATTGGCGGACCGCTTGATACCGTTCCGGGCCGAGCTCGCTACGAAGGTTTCGTCGAAGCGGCTTCAAAGCTAGGAGTCTTCGATGAGAACAGTGTCGTAATCCTTAAGGATTTCCAATTCGATTTAGGGCTCGTGGCAGCTAAGCAACTTATTGAATATGGAATTGATGGATTTTTGGGTGGCACTGACATATTGGCGCTTTCTATTCTGCACGCTGCGCGCGACGCAGGGCTTTCAGTTCCTCTAAACATTCGAGTGGTTGGCATTGACAATAGTGAGGCTGCCCGGCTAGCTATCCCAAGGCTCACCAGCATCGATCTTGGCGCAATCGAACGAGGTAGGCTCGCGGCAGAATTTTTAGTGTCAAGACTCAGTGGATTCGATTCCGCCCCGAAAGTTGCGATTGTAAGGCCCCGCATCGTTGTCCGGGAAAGCAGCTTATGAAAAATAAGAAGGGAGCTAGGAATGCTCAGGTGCTTTTACTGCTGCCGACAATCCTTCCCGTATTAGTTCTAAGCATCGCTCCAATTGGTTATGGGCTGTTTTTGGCTTTCACTAATGCAAGAGCCGGAAATAATCTGCAATTTGAATTTACGGGTATAGAAAATTTTGTAAGACTCGCCACGGATATAGCATTCATAGAGTCGTTAGTTGTCGGGCTCATTTGGGCCACCGCGGTGACACTGATTGGACTAGTTGTCTCATTATTTTTCGCGATTTTGCTAAATGGAAATTTTCCTGGCCGCTCAATTTTTAGAAGCCTCGCAATCATCCCGTGGGCGGTTCCCCCTGTGGTGATTGCGTTGATGTGGCTATTGGTTTACGAGCCAAACTCGGGCCTGCTGAACGCGGTACTTAAGGATTCGGGAGTCATAGACAGAAACATTAGCTGGTTGATTCAGCCTGGCTTCGCGCTTCCCGCCGCGATTGTGGTCGGGGTTTGGGCCGCAATTCCGCAAACCACCCTCGTTATTCTCGCCGCTCTTCAGGGCGTTCCAAAAGAACTTGAGGAAGCCGCCGAAGTTGATCGGGCCAATGTCGTGGGAGTATTCAGGGTTGCCACCTGGCCGAGTATTCGAAGGATTGTGTTTGCAATTGCAACTTTGGATTTTATTTCGGCTTTCAATAATTTCAGCCTGGTGTTTGTCCTGACCGAGGGCTCTCCGGGGGGTGCTGTCCGACTTCCAGCGATCTTCGCCTATCAGCAAGCGTTCCAATTCGGTGATTTTGGGTATGCGTCAGCTGTCGGACTGGCGATGATCTTTGTGATGTCAGTCCTGATTGGCATGGCCTTCAGGGTTATTGCTCGCGGGGGTTCTGATGCCACTAACTAGGCGGCAAAAAAAGAGACTTTTTCTAGCATTGCGATATTTTCTCCTGATTCTGCTGCTGATTTTCGTCCTGAGCCCGGCGTTGTGGCTTTTTTCAACTGCCTTTAAGGGTCAGCCTGAAATTCTAAAGGGAGCCCCCAGCTTCATCCCCTTGGATCCCACTTTTGATAATTTCATAACCGCTTTCGCGGAGCAATCAATTTTTCGATCGGCTCGAAACAGCCTTTTTGTCTCATTATCTGCTGCCGTGATTACGGTCTTTATCTCAGTCCCAGCCGCCTATGTTTTGGCGAGATTCAGGGGCGTTGCGAGCAAAATAGTTCTGGGTTGGGCGATTTTGGCTCAGATGGTTCCGTTTATCTTGATCATAATTCCGCTCTACTTAATAGTCATCCGAGCGGGATTTTACGACAACCTTCTGGGGCTGATTTTGGTTTACACCGTCTGGAGCCTCCCTTACGCACTGTGGATGCTCAGGAACTTCATAATGGCAATTCCAATTGAGTTGGAGGAGTCCGCCGCAATTGACGGGGCATCCAGGATTCAGGTGATTCGCAACATCATCGCGCCGCTTTTGGTTCCCGGTCTGGTTGTGACCACTGCCTTCGCTTTCATAAATTCTTGGAATGAATTCTTTTTTGCCCTGGTGCTAATTAGAAGCCCTGAAATTACACCGTTATCACTTCTCATTGTCCGCTTCATCGGGGCCAATGAGGGGGTGCGACTAGGCCCGCTGGCAGCGGCGGCCCTAGTCGCAACCATACCAAGCATTATCGTGTTTGCGTTTCTTCAAAAGCGCCTCTCGGGCGCCTTGATCGGGGGAGCAGTAAAGGGATGATGTCAAGAATGTGCAGCACCTGAAACGCAAATCTAAACAATAAATAAAGGAGAAACAGTGAAACTGAATAAAACAACAAAGTTACTGGCAGCATCGTCGCTGCTATTACTCGTTGCTGGCTGCGCAACTGCCAGCACTCCTGAGAGCACAGGAAACGATTCCGGAGCCGATTCCGGAGACGGAACCGTTGCAGTAATGGATCCGGTAGAGATTGAGTTCTACTCGCTTGCTTGGCAAGAAGGCGCGATTGCTTCCCACAAGGAAATTATCGAAGCGTTTAACGCTCAGAGCGATTACATCACCGTGAATCTAGTGCAAGGTGACTGGGATTCCATCGACCCACTGCTGACAACCTGCTTTGAGGCGAATAACTGCCCGGACGTCTTTCACTTTGAGGACGGCCCGTTGCGTCAATATGCTGAGCGAGGAAATCTGGCGGATTTGGGAGCTCTTATGAGCGATGAGTTCCGTGGTTCGATTCCCGAGTCAGCGTGGGCTACTACTCAATTTGGTGACCTAGCCGGAATCTACGGCGCTCCATTTTTGATGGAAAGCCGTTTGATCCTGGCAAATAAAGACATGATGGATGCTGCTGGTGTCGCGCCGGCTACGGTCGCGGATCCTTGGACCTGGGCCGAGTTCCGGTCAGCGGCGGACAGAATGACTACCGATTCGGTTAAGGGTGCTGCTCTGGCACTTAAGGGCGGCGGCGGAGTCAATGGCATTATTCGTCTATCTGCAAGTGTTGGTGGGGATTATTTTGATCGTTCATCGGGAACTTGGAAAACTGTCATGGGTGCAAATGAGCTTGAGCTTCCAAAGCTTTTCCACGACATGATTCACACAGACGGTTCGATGTCCGCAGATCTTCTGGGCTTGAGTGGCTCTGGTGTAAACACGCTGTTCTTGCAAGGTGAAGTGGCCATGCAGATCTCGGGTGACTACATGAGGAGTCAGATTGTTGCCGGAGCTCCAGAGTTTGAATGGATTTCGATGCCCGCTCCGGTCGGAATCTCAGCCAAGCAGGCTAACAACTCTCAGACCATGTCCATTGCGGGCTCTTCGGCTCACCCTGAGGCCGCCATGGAGTTCATCGAGTTTGCACTCAATGCACAGAACCAGGTCAAGCTAGCTCTGGGTGACTGGTTGATTCCAACAGCTACCGCCGCAGTTGAAAGCACAGAGCTTTCGGCGGCGGGTAATTTCTGGGATGTCTCTTTGGCTGTCGCCAAAAACCTGGATTTTGCCGCTTGGCAGGATCTCTCGACATACTCAGACTGGCGCAGCGAGACTGCACCAGCCTGGTTCGATTACCTCAATGGTGATTCCACACTGGCGGAATTTGCCAGTCGCGTTCAACAGCTGGGTGAACCAGCACTAGCAAGAGCAAACTAATAGAGGAGCCTTGGGCTCGAAAGAAAGAAAATGATGCAACTATCTGCGAAAAATCGAGCCCAAGGTTCTATTGCTGGACTCTCTATTGGTGACGCACTTGGAAGGCCAGTGGAGGGGCTTTCGCCAAGGGAAATTCAGGAAAAATGGGGAAGGGTTGAAGGTTACGTATCCAGCGACCCGTTGGGCAGTGACGACACGGAATATGCCCTGCTTACCGCTTTGGCTCTGATTACATACCCGAAGAGCTTCAATGCTGAGAATATTGCTCAGCTTTGGGTCGAAAAGGTTTGCAATCAAAAGGGTGGCTTCGGTGGGGGTGGTTTTAGTGAGATGCTGGCCATCCGGAACCTTTCTAGGGGGCTTAAGCCCCCTAGAAGCGGTCAACACTCACATGCTTGGAGTGATGGTTTGGCGATGCGTGTGGCTCCGATTGGAGTAGTGGCGGCAGGGGATCCGAAACATGCTGCAGCCCTGACTCTCCAGGACGGCTTAGTTAGCCACTCCGAAGAGGGCATTTACGCGGGGCAGGCCATAGCCGCTGCCGTAGCCAGTGCAATGGGCGGGAACTCTATCGACAAGATCTTTAGTGATGCGCTGTCTGTAGTGGAGCCAGATTCCTGGACGGCAAGGCTCATGAAAAAAGCCGACCACTTAGTCTCAACAAGCAACACCTGGGCCGATCTGGCTGTTAGAGCGGGTGATGAGCTCACTTGTCTGGATTACTACTGGGCTGACCTGGCTCCGGAAGCAGTATCGCTGAGCTTCGTCGCATTTCTCGGGGGGGAAGGAAATTTTTCCACGAGCGTTCTAAACGCGGTCAATCTGGGTCGAGACGCGGACACAATTGCGGCCATGACGGCCGGAATCGTGGGTGCTATGACCGGGCTTGATGGAATACCAGAAGAGTGGTTGCCGGCCGTGGCAGAGGCGCCAGGTATATGTTTGCAAGCCACAAAAGGAATGAACCCGCTAGACGTAGCGGAGTCGCTAGCGGAACTAGCAAGTAATGGAGTGTCAATCTAATGGATCAGAACTTTAAAGCCGTTCAGGGACTAAGAGGATTAGTTCGCGGGGACTCAATGAACTGGGCCGCAGCTCGCCAAAGATTAAACTTAGTCCCTCCTAAACGAAGAATGCGGATGCGATATCTCGACAGTTTTGCCGAGGAGCGCTCGCAGTCCACGCTGCCGGTCCCATACCTGCATTCGACTCACGAATCAGTGCTTGACCCCTTGGGTCCGGCGGATGTGACCGAGTGGTTCACTGCCTCATTGCTAAGTGCGGCCGGAATGAATCTGAGTCTAGAGACAGCGGGTAAACACGAGCTCTGGAAGGAGCTAACGGCTATTCGGGCTCTCAACCCTTTGGAGGTTAGGGGGAGACTAGGCACAACGCTCGCCCTAACTACTCTTGCGAACAACGGATTTGATGGAACAAGCGGCAAAGACAATCCGCACTATTTTGATGATCTGGCTCTCGTGCGGGCGGTGGCGGTGGCTTTCTGTTGCGATGACAAGGCTGAGCTCAGCAAACAAATTATCGAAGAGGTCAGTCTGACCGCTAGCGGAGACGGCCTTACCGGCGCTGTGGTTTTCGGGCACCTGTTTTTCGACATCTTGAGCGGGATTGCCGTGGATGAAGCGTTAGATAATCTGGTTGCTGGGTTAGCAAAGGACACTTGGTCTCGCGGGGTCCTCGAGCAAGCTCTCAATCTTGTAGCCGGGGTGGATTCAGTAGATGAGCTGGCCTTTGCTTTGGAGAGGGACATTGCTGATCACGTTTACAGCTTCCAAGTTTCGGTTCCAGAGACTTTGGCAATGGTTTGTGCTCACTTGAAATTTGCAAGCAGCCGAGATCAGCTATTAGCCGCCGGGATTCTTCATTCTTCTAGGGCTGAAATTATGGCCCCTCTTATCTGGTCCCTTGCTGGGCTGATATTTGGTGGGTTTAAAGACAAATCGCACGATCTGCAAGGCCTCTCCATCAGGGCCATGAAGGGAAAAAATCCAGAGGAAATTCTGGAAGACGTAATCACGAGAAACGGAGTAAAAATTTCATGACAACAGATCTAAGTCAAACTAAGAACATGTCTGCACTGCCAACAATTGAGAGCCGAATCATCGGTTCAGTCGTTTGCGCTGCGATAGGAGATGCCATAGGAGGGGCAACTGAGGGTTGGTCCCATGAGGCAGTCATGGAACACTGGGGAGGCTTTGTGACGGGGCCTGCCCCAATGCGCAAGCAAGTAACCATCTCCCCGCAATTGGAGAGAGGAAACGGTAGGTTTACTGACGACACCTTGATGACGCATCTGATGATTGAGACAATCGCAGAATTGGGCCGCCATATTGACGCATTTGATTTGGCCGATGTGTTCGTGCCAAAAATGGCTTTTGACATCAAATGGATACCTGAACTTCAGGTGGAGAGCAATGTGCTGACTCGAGTATTCCTTGCGGAAAAATACTTGGTCTTGAAATTGTGGTCAGTAAAAAACGATCCCAGAGAGGCTGGTGTGGGCAACATAGTGAATTGTGGGGCTGCTATGTACGCATCACCGGTGGGGCTAATAAACGCGGGTAGGCCAGAGCGCGCCTACGATGAGGCAATTAGCGTGTTCGGCGCACATCAGTCTTCCTATGGCAGAGAATCCGCAGGAGTATTGGCCGCTTGCGTGGCTGAGGCGGCTAGCCCACAGGGCAGTTCTGTGGACAAGGTTTTGCAGGTAGCTCAAGACCTAGCTAAGGACGGAACTAGGGATGCGATATTCGCTGTTTTAGAGGCTGCCAAAGATTTCGAGGACTGGCGAGAAGCGGTGACTTTTGGGAAAAGTCGTCAGACGATAGCCCCATTTGACACTGTTGGAGAAAAGTACCGGGACCCCGAAATGGGAGCGAAAATGCCGAGTCGAACTAAGTCAATCGAGGAACTACCTGTGGCTCTTGCCATGCTGAGCATTTCGGGTGGAAACCCCAGAGAGACAATTTTAGGTGGAACAAACTACGGTCGGGATGCGGATTCGATTGCATCGATGGGCGGTGCCATCGCAGGCGCCCTGGGCGGTATTGACTCAATTCCGATGGATTGGGCGGATTTTGTTGAAGAGGCGAGTCAAACCAGCATTTTTGAGCCGGGGAGAAAATTGGCGGAAGCGACGGTCAGAATTGCCCAAGGCGACTTGGCAAAACTGAGAAGCGAGCTGGACTCAATTACCGGAGTGCTGTCATCGAATGGCTAAAAATCCGCCAATTTGGATCATCGGCAGTGCGAACTGCGATTATTCGATCTTCGCGGCAACTTTGCCCAATATCGGCGAAACCGTTTTTGGCACATCGGTTATCAAGGCTCCAGGTGGAAAAGGTCTAAATCAGGCCGTCGCGGTAATGCGTGCCGGGGGCCAGGTGCAATTTTATTTCGCTCGGGGTCAAGACGATGATGGTGAATTTATCTCCAATTCTCTATCTGAGCTGAATTTGCCATATTCGGCAGTTTTAGATGACAAGCTAAATACCGGTTGCGCGTATATCTTGGTTGACAATCAAGGGGAGAATCAGATTGTTGTAGTCCCTGGAGCAAATTTTTCTAACAAATTATCTGAACATAATTTTGCCGGCCCGGCTGGGTGGCTCGTTCTGCAACTTGAAATTGGCCAGCTAAATAACGCGGCTCTTGTGGCCAAAGCTAAGCAGGCTGGTTGGAAAATCGTATTGACCCCTGCTCCATCATCTGAGTTCGATCGGGAGTTGCTCGCGAGTGTTGATGTGCTCACACTGAATCAGTCGGAGTCTGCACAGATATCGGGTATGGACAATCTGGAAGATGCGGGGATGTCGCTTTCCTCCCAGGTAGAAACGGTCTTTATCACCCTGGGCGCCTCGGGTGTAACAGTATTTCAATCGGGCCAGCTGCTGGGTCATATATCAGCACTGAGGGTAGATGCGACTGACGCAACCGGTGCCGGGGACACTTTTTGCGGCTATGTTGTGACAGCCCTCGCTCAAGGGTTTGATTCTCTGTCGGCCGCAAGGTTAGCCTCTGCAGCGGCCGGTATGTCAGTTCAACACCTGGGTGCTGTGAGCTCGATTCCAATGCGCGCTGAGGTTGAGGCGCTGATGGGACCCCAGGCGGATTAGCTAAGAGTGCGCCGCTATCTATTTGAGAGCAGACCTTATCGCGGCGTCATATATTCGGATATTCTTTCGCACATAGTGCGTGGGAAGTAGCGTGTGGGTTTGTAAGGACAGTCCAAAAAACATCGCTATCTAGAAGATGAGCCTTGAGTTGGCTAGCGCCATTTAGCCGAATACCGAAACGCTTTTTGACCGGGTGCGCTTCTGCGAAACCACCCTAGCCTCTTT
This sequence comes from Aquiluna sp., assembly GCA_041688475.1. Classification (GTDB taxonomy): domain Bacteria; phylum Actinomycetota; class Actinomycetes; order Actinomycetales; family Microbacteriaceae; genus Aquiluna. The sequence goes on along the minus strand of JBDNID010000194.1, from coordinate 60 downwards.
GGTAAAGCCCGGATTTTCCCATGGTTCTATCAACCTTCAGGGTGCCGGCGTAAATCGCTG
>JBDNID010000193.1:0-5137 GCA_041688475.1 Aquiluna sp. | reverse complement strand
TTTTTTCCTTATTTCTAGGCTTATATACGGATACCGAATTTGGATAATAGTTCTGTTCTAAGGGGTGCGAGTCCGGGGTGAGACCGGTCTCTGGGTCTAGGGTGATTGACTTTGACGACTTCATCGATACCGCGGCCTCTTTCGGCCAAAACAACGATTCGATCTGCCAGGTGAAGTGCCTCATCGATGTCGTGGGTCACAAGAACAACCGTTGCTCCCGAAACTCTTGTCACCTCGAGCAATAGATCCTGCATACGCAATCGAGTCAGCGCATCGAGGGCTGCAAATGGTTCATCTAGGAGCAACACTCCCGGGTGACCGGCAAGACCCCTTGCTAAGGCCGCGCGCTGAGCCATGCCACCAGAGACCTGCCTGGGCAGATATTTTTCAAACCCAACCAGACCAACGGTTGCTAGCAGTTCTAAAATTTCCTGCTGAGTGCGCTTTGACCTTGCTCCGATTGCAACGTTGTCTTGCAGGTTCAGCCAGGGAAGCAGCCTTGGCTCCTGAAATACAATTCCGCAACGTTTGTCAACGCCTTTCACCAGTTCGCCATCTACTTCAACGAGACCCTCGCTTGGCGAATCAAGGCCTGCAATCAAGCGGAGCAGGGTCGATTTTCCGCAACCCGATGGTCCTAATAAAACCAGCACCTCTCCGGCGCGAATTTCAAGGTTGATTTCCCTCAGGACATCCACGCGGTTTAGGCCCGATCCAAAATGTTTACTCACGCCCGTTATTTCTACGGAGGCGGCTAAAACACTTGAAGCATTGGGTGTAACGGATTCAGCTATCGCCAATTTAGGTCACCTTTTGAAGTCTTATTAGATTTGGTTAAAGGATGGTTTGCAAGGCTTTACCCTCGCGGCTTAGTTCACCGTTTAGTTTGAAACGCAGATACTAAGCGTCTAGAGCATTCGCTCTATAGACACCATCCGCATACCCATAGCAGAACTTGCAGAGTGCAAAGTGCGCAATTCTGACATGGTTTCCTTAGCTAGGGTTCGAATCCTCTAACTATAGACAAAGTTTCAATTGGTTGGTCTTTGAAACTCGAATTTTTATTGGCGATTGCAAATCTATCTGCGCAAGATGAAGAATCTTGTTTGTATTTTTTCAGTGGATTATTGGGGTTTCGCTGGGGCTGACACTCCCAGTCGTGCCTTCAGAGGATATGTTTTTACTACCTCAGGTTGGGAAAGTAGTCCGTAATAAATCTAAACATTTGAAGCTTCTGGTCTTGCAAGTGGAGAAGGCACGCCGTTCAATCGAAGATTTGGCTTCCCTTTTTTTGCTCTACTACTTTGATAGCTAATAAAGTCAAGGTCGCAAGGGTGCAACAGGTTCCAAATCGGTAGTGTGAACTCTGGCTATTTATTGCAGACTAGGAAAGGATTTACCGCTTGCGAGCAATCAGTCAAGGTCGTTACGGTCTAGGGGAAACGCTTGAGCTTGTAGACATTCCCCAACCAGTGCCAGGATCAAAGGGAGTCTTGGTCAAAGTCTCAGCGGCAAGCGTTGACGCTGGGGTTTTGCACCTGATGTCTGGAGACATTCCTATGGTGCGTTTATTTTTTGGAATCCGGGCACCTCGATCAAGACCCGGTCTCTCTTTCGCTGGAACCGTCGCTGAAGTGGGTTCGAAAGTCACGGCATTCCAAATTGGTCAGGCAGTGTTTGGAACGGGCTCTGGTACTTTCGCAGAGTTTGCTTTGGCAAAACAAGACAAGCTAGCCGTTTTACCCGAGGGATCTGACCTAACTATTGCTTCAACGCTCCCAATCTCGGCAAGCACCGCACTCCAGGCGGTGAGAGACGCCGGGAAAATCAAGGCGGGTCAGAGAGTCTTAGTGACTGGCGCTTCCGGTGGTGTCGGGTCTTTTGCGGTTCAGTTTGCAGCACAGCAAGGCGCAATTGTCACTGGGGTTTGCCACTCGGACAAGCAAGAATTTGTTAGCCGACTTGGTGCTAGCAAAACAATCGACTACAAGCTCGAAAAAATTACTGGAGTTTATGATGTCGTTATTGACATCGCTAGCCCGCTTTCCCTAAAGGAAACGAGAAAGTTGTTGGCACCCAGAGGAACCCTAGTGGTTGTTGGAGTGGCTTCTAAGCATGGATCAAGCGGAATGGGTAGAAACTTTTGCGCCAGCTTCATTTCGGGCTTTGTAAAAGAATCTTTGGTCTGGCTAATGCAATCAGAAAACAAGACGACCTCGGGAAACTTTCTGCTCTTTTGGCGCAAGGGAAAATACAGTCTGTGGTTGACAAGGTATTCCCGCTGGAGCAGACCAACCAAGCAGTCGAATTCTTTAGCTCTGGGAAAACAAAGGGCAAGGTTGTAATTCAGGTTCTGCCTTAGAGGCTTTTTGGTCAGAATCCCAGCTTTGCAGTGACCCTGACCTGCCTAATTGTCTCAGCGATCTAAAACTCGGTTTTTACTACGCGCGTAGTTTTATGTTGGAATAGGGAAGAAAATAGTGCCTTCACGAATTCACTAGTAGATGAAAGAAGAAATGCAAATAGGAAAAAAGAGCCTTGTACCTTCGCGCATGGTCGAAATCATGGAAGAGGTATTCCACGTAGTTCTTGGAATTTTTCTTTTTGGAATCGCTGTTGCAGCGCTTATCTACTCGGTGATCCGAGTTTTCACCACCGAGCCCTTTTTCCCCACCGGCCTGATTCAGGCCATTAACGACATTCTTTTCATCATCATCATTCTGGAAATCCTGCGAACGGTAATCGCAAGATACACCGATGGTGTCTTTCAGCTCCAGAACTTCTTGATTATCGGCGTGATAGCTGCGGTTAGACATATCCTCACCGTAGGCGCCTACATGACCTTGGGTTCGGGAAAGACTCGAGAACAGTTCGATCGAGCAGTGATTGAGTTGGGAATAAGCACAGTAATAGTCGTCGCATTGGTCTTAGCAATCTTCTTGTCGAAAGTTGCCGAGGCTTCGGTTGCGAAGGCTATAGCCAAAAAAAGCTAGCCGGCCAGGGCCGAATCTAGTTGCCAGCGCCACTTTTTAAGCATATCTTCGCGTTGAGCCAACAACCCAACAACACCCTGTTCGTTTTGCTGGTTGGCCAGCTCGAACGCGTGCTCGATGTCTTTTATGGCAATCTCGACGGCAATGTGGATTTCGAGGACCAAGGCCCTTGACGTGCTATCCATGCGCACTTGCTGATCGATGTTTGAGAGTTCGGAAAACTCAGAAAGCCTAAATGGAGCATCTGCCCCAAGGGTTCGAATCTGCTCGGCTATTGGGTCGATGGCAGAGTCGATCTCTAGGTAGATCTCTTCGAAGAACGCGTGGAACTGGTGAAAGTCCATTCCCACCACATTCCAGTGGGCTCCCTGGACTTTATATTTGAGAACAACGGTGTCACTGAGGACAGTGCACAAAGCATTAATTAGATCTTTTTTCATTCATACTCCCTTAGACTGCATAATCTCCGGGTGTTGATTCAACTCCCTGGCTGAAACTACCCATGAACCGAGGCTACTCCTAAGTGCCACGGGTGCAAACGGGGTTTAGGTTACGACTCTCGAACTTCTTCTCGAACTATGACCCAGACCAATCAGACTTGGCTTTCACCAAAACCGTTGTCGTCTTGTTGGGCGACCATTGCCCGCAGTGTTTCATCGGCACTTTCGACAATTTCGTTAGTGCGGCTAAGAAGTTCTTCCGCGGTTTCCGACCCCAGTAGGTCCATCTGATCCAAAACTCCCACTGGAAGAATCCCGGCTAGCTGCCAAGCAGCTTCCATCGGGTCATCGCTCAAAATAGTATCCGACCCATACTGCAGGTCGGTGAACTCACTTGCAAAAGCCAAGAGCTTCCTAACCTTCACCTCGAGCAGTTCTAAGAGCGGATTAAGTTTTTCATCCCAAACTAAATCCTCTATGAAATCAATGTCCGCCAGCGGGTATGGCTCATCGGGCAGCCAGTTATTGACCCTGAACCTTTGAGCGCCAACCGACTGCAAGCCATAGAACTCCTCGGTTGTGCCAATCTCGGTAACCGATGCAACGGTTCCAAGGCCAAAACGCTTTTCGCCGCCTCCGGATTCCCGTCCGCGCTCAATCGAGACAACCCCAAACTCAGGCTTTTCTTCTAGAACTAGGTCGCCCAGCAGTTTTAGGTAGCGCTCCTCGAAGATGCGCAGATCCATTGGCATGTTGGGCATGAGCACTAGCCCCAGCGGGAACATCGGCATTACTGGCATCGTTCTCCTTTTCATTGCAAACAATAAGTAAACCAGACGAAACGACTTGATTGAGAAACTAAACAGCCAACCCTGGATTCCACAACGCCAAAGCGTCAGCAAGGTAGTCGCTACTTATTCTCAAGCCACCGCGCTTGCTCGGGCGCCAGTCTCGATTATTGGAGCCCGTGAAATCCTAAACACCAGACCCCTAGTCCAGTCCCTCAGATATAAAGAATTAGCTAGATGCAGGCCAGATATCTATCCAGTTTGATAGCTAACCCTCTGCTATTACCGGAAGTGTCTTACGAAGATTCGGACAGCAGTTGGGGTTGCAAAAACTAGGCCATGGACCTAGTGGAGACAGGGCTTTGGCCTCTAGGCCATCGGTTCGCTCCTGGATTAGGTCAATAATGCCTTCAACAAATGCGCTGTGAGTTCCCGAGGTGGCAACCCGCTCAAAATCCAAACCAAGTTCATCGCAAGTTTCTTTGGCCTCGTTATCCAAGTCCCAAATAACCTCAACGTGGTCACTAACAAAGCCAATCGGAACAATAACGATGGCCTTTTTGCCGGCATCCTTGGCAGTTCGAATCGCATCGTTCACATCCGGTTCAAGCCAAGGGACGCTTGGCGCGCCACTACGGGACTGGTAAACCAGCTCCCAACTAGGTAACGCATCCTGCTCGCTGAGCCCAGCCATCGCCAGCGTGGCGGCTGCTAGATGCTGCGCAGCATAAGTCCCTCCCGGCTTTTCGAAGCCTTCTCGAACACCCGGTGGGCCACTAGATTCACCCATTGAATCTGGGATTGAATGGGTTGCAAACATGACCTTGATGTCTGCGGCCGCTATCCCCTTGTCGGCCAATCGACCCAAGGCTTTGTTCATGTCCTCAATAATTGGCGCCAAAAAGCCAGGGTGATC
>JBDNID010000027.1:0-2596 GCA_041688475.1 Aquiluna sp. | reverse complement strand
CACCGTCACCTATAGAAATTGGTGCCACAAAGACGTTTCCACTTCCTGTGCGGACCTGGTTTCCGATTTTGATCCGGTGTTTAGTTACGCCATCGTAATTAGCAAAAATTGTTCCAGCACCGATATTTGATCCCTCGCCTATCTCGGCGTCACCCACGTATGACAGGTGCGGAATCTTTGTTCCAGCGCCAATCTGAGCGTTTTTAGTTTCGACAAACGCCCCAATCTTGCCATCAGAACCAAGCTCTGTTCCGGCTCGAAGATAAGAAAATGGTCCGACAGTCGCACCGGCAGCAATGATCGATCCTTCAACCTGGGACCTTGAGATTATTACCCCCTCACCGATCCTGCTGTCAGTCAAGGTGGTGTCCGGGCCAATCTGGCTACCCTCACCAATACTGGTGAGTCCGTGCAGCCGAGTTCCGGGTAAAAGCGTGACATCTGTACCCAACTGGACCGTGACATCGATCCAAGTGCTACCAGGATCTTGAATGCTCACGCCTGCCAACTGCCAGCCCCTGATGATGCGTGAGTTAAGCTCAGCAGCTAGCTCTTGGAGCTGAGCTCGATCATTTACGCCGGTAACCAACCACTTATCTCGAATTAGATGCGCTGCTACTATCTCGCCAGCTTCGAGCATCAGGCCTGCAACATCGGTTAGGTATTTTTCGCCCTGAGAATTATTGATTGTCAAAGACTCGAGGTGCTTGCGCAGGACCACCGCATCAAAAATATAAACTCCGGCATTGATCTCTTTGATCTCAAGCTGCAACTCGGAGGCATCTTTTTGCTCAATGATTCCCAAAAAGTCTTCCTGGCTGCGCATTATTCGACCGTAGCCATGGGGATTTTCTAGAACGGTAGACAATAACGTTCCGGCATTTGAAAACTCGCGGTGAATCGCGATTAGTTCTGCAATCGAATTCACATCCAGCAAGGGCACATCCCCCGATAAAACCAAAACATCACCATCGAAATCGCTTGGTAATTCAGCGATCGCAAGCTGTGCTGCCCGGCCGGTTCCTGGGATATCGTCCTGAGTGGCAATCACAGTTCCGGGATAAGAGCTGGAAACATAAGTTTCAATCTGCTGTTTTTGATGTCTGAGCACTAGCACCACTGCATCTGAATCAAAAGAATGGGCCGTGGCCAGCACGTGCCCAATCAATGGAAGCCCAGCAATACCATGCAGCACCTTGGGGATTTTCGACTTCATGCGAGTGCCCTCGCCTGCGGCGAGCACAACAACGGCCAGTTTGCGCAAAGTCACCCTCCTGAAGATCAAACAGCTCCGCCCCTAGGATTCGAACCTAGACCGGACGCCTCCAAAGAGCGCCGTGCTGCCGTTACACTAGGGCGGAACGAGGTTTAACCTCGGCGCTAAGTCTGCCAGAAACTTTGGCTAGCCTGCCAATTTCTCCAAACTATCCAGCCAAATAGTTTCATTTTTTTCAATTTGCGCAGCTATTTGCTGCCTTTTCCCCGATAACTCGGCCAAATGTTGGTAATTTGCAGGATCCAGCTCCGCTAACTGCTTATCCAATAGCTCAATTTCGGTATGACCCTTGGTAATTGCTCGTTGCGCTTTAGAAGATTCTTTTTCTAAATTGCGTCTTTCAGCACCTGAAAGACTCGATGTTTTGGTGGCCATTCGTTTTGCCGCGGTCGGGGTGGAGACCTCGGCGCGTTGCGCCTTGCGAAGTTCTAGGAACTGTTCGACGCCGCGGGTGAGATGCCTAATTTGGCCGTCCCCGAGCATGGCATATTGATTATCGGTGACTCGCTCTAAAAGGTAACGATCGTGACTGACCACAATCAAAGTCCCGGGCCAGCTGTCTAAGAGGTCCTCCATAGCAGCCAACATGTCGGTGTCTAGATCGTTGGTTGGCTCATCTAAAATCAGAACATTGGGTTCTGCGAATAACAATCTCAAAAGCTGGAAACGCCTGCGCTGACCACCTGATAAATCCCCAATGGGAGACTGCAGTTGGGGAGAATCGAAACCAAGCTGCTCAACCAACTGGGTCGGTCCAAGCTCTTTTTTCCCAACCAAGAAGGTGGTTTTCTCACGTTTAATGAGATCAAAAATCCGGTCCTTGGCAAATTCGTCGAGCTCGTGAATGTCTTGGCTCAAGGTGGCAAACTTCACGGTTTTACCAACTTTTACCCGGCCTTTTTGAGGTTGCAGGTTGCCGGTTACGATTCTTAAAAGAGTGGTCTTACCGGCTCCATTAGCGCCAACTAGGCCGACTCGGTCGGATGGTCCAAGCCGCCAGGTGACATTATCGAGAATCTTGAGCCCCTCCTCAGTTTCGTAACTGACGTCCTCCAGGTCCACCACGTCTTTGCCGAGTCTCTGGGTGGCGAGCTTGGAAAGCGCGACCGTATCCCTTACTGGCGGTTCGTCAGCAATCAGCTCTAGGGCTGCATCAATTCTGAACTTCGGCTTGGCGGTCCTGGCAGGCGCTCCGCGCCCAAGCCAGGCTAGTTCTTTGCGCATTAGGTTCTGACGCCGAGTCTCGATAGCTTGGCCCTGGCGATTGCGCTCAGCCCGCTGCTGGACATAAGCAGCGTAACCACCCTCAAAGCCCTCGAT
>JBDNID010000192.1:0-2011 GCA_041688475.1 Aquiluna sp. | reverse complement strand
AGCTATCGCAACCCTGCACACCAACCACGGCGCAATCAAGGTCAACCTCTTCGGTCTTCATGCACCAAAGACCGTTGAGAACTTTGTGGGCCTAGCAACCGGCACCATCGAGTGGAAAGATCCTCGCACTGGAGCTACCCAGACCGGAAAGTCCCTCTATGAGGGCGTTATCTTTCACCGCATAATTGCGGGCTTTATGCTTCAATCCGGAGACCCTGCCGGCACCGGAATGGGTGGCCCAGGCTACCAGTTCGGTGACGAAATCCACCCGGAGCTCAACTTCAATGAGCCATACATCCTGGCTATGGCGAATGCCGGCCCCAGCACCAATGGCTCACAGTTTTTCATCACTGTTGCTCCCACCTCATGGTTACAGGGCAAGCACACCGTTTTTGGTGAGGTTGCAGATGATGCAAGTCGCAAAGTGGTAGACAAAATTGGTGCCGTCGCAACCGATGGTCGCGACAAGCCCCTAGAGGACGTTGTTATTGAGTCGATTACTGTAGACACTCTCTAAATGGCCAACCGCCTGAGGCTTCCTCAAGCATCCCCTGTCACCAGCACGCTGCTGGCGATAAACGTTTTAATCTGGTTGGGCCAGATATCCCCAGTTGGGTATCTGTTCACCAACCAGATGTTCTTTGCTCCATTATTTGCCCCGTGGGAGCCCTGGCGCATGCTCACCGCGGGCTTTGTGCACGATTGGTCATCGCCTTGGCACATTCTTCTAAACTCCTACGCGATCTGGATATTTGGTAGGCAACTAGAGCCGATGGTCGGCAAGACTCGCTTCTTGGTTCTCTACCTAACCTCGATTATCGGCGGTTCTGTGGCGGTCTTATGGCTGTCCGATCCGCAAACCCCGGTGGTGGGGGCTTCGGGCGCACTATTCGGCCTGATGGGCGCATATTTCATCATCATCAAGACGATGGGTGGCAACAGCTCAGTCATTTTTGGGTTGATTGCAGTCAACCTGGTGATGGGATTCTTTGTATCCGGAATCTCTTGGGAGGGCCACCTGGGCGGTCTAATCACTGGGCTGGCCATCGCACTAATTTACTCAAGGACTAGAAACCCCAGTCAAAAAGCAATGCAGCTATTCAGCCTTACTGCTTTATGGGGAGCACTCGCACTCTTGACGGTGCTGAGAATCAATCAGTGGGCTTAGTTATTTCCACTTAGTGGTCATAACAAAACCGATCATCGCGAAACCGAACCCAATCAGGATGTTCCAGTTCGCTAGGTTGATCGGTGATGCGCTGCCCAGGGGCCAGCGGGCACTTGATATGTAGAAGGTCAGGATCCAGATCAAACCAAAGATCATAAAACCAAACATCACCGCTTTATACCAAATCGGATTGTCCGCCTCAGCGTCCCCAGCTACGACTGGTTTTAGTGGCTCGACAGAATTGGCTTTGCGTCTCGATCTTGATTCAGGCATAAGGGAAGTTTATTACGCGATTCAGATAAAGCTAGTCCGATTAGGCTATTGGCATCATGGTGCGCATTCTTGTTTTAGATAATTACGACAGCTTCGTCTATACCCTTAATGGCTATCTTAGGCAGCTGGGGGCCGAGACCGAGGTGTTCAGAAACGACGCTTTTTCAGAAGCCGAACTGCCTGAGATGCTCTCGAGATTCGATGCGGTGCTGATTTCTCCGGGTCCTGGAACCCCGGCATCAGCCGGTCTATCAATCCCGACCGTTCGTTTCGCTCTTGAAGTCGACTACCCAGTTTTTGGAGTTTGTCTAGGGCATCAGGCAATTGCCGAGGCCATGGGGGCGGTTGTTGAAAGCGCCCCAGAGCTAATGCACGGCAAGGTGTCAACGGTCAATCACAAGGGAAGTCCGATTTTTGAAGGATTGCCGCAGGGCTTTAGTGCCACTAGGTACCACTCACTTGCAGTGGTACCGGATTCCATCCCCGAGGACCTTTTGATTACCGGCCAAACCGAGTCTGGTGTGATCATGAGCTTGCAACACAAGACCAAGCCCATTTATGGCGTGCAGT
>JBDNID010000191.1:0-1927 GCA_041688475.1 Aquiluna sp. | reverse complement strand
GCTGACCGTGAGGGCGTTGACATTCGTCACTACACGGTCATCTACAACGTGCTTGATGACATCGAAGCATCGCTTAAAGGCATGCTCAAGCCGGAATACGAAGAGAAGCAACTGGGAACCGCAGAGGTCAGAGACATCTTCAAGTCCTCCAAGTTCGGGCTCATCGCTGGCTCTTATGTTCGCTCCGGTCTGATGCGTCGTAACGCAATGGCTAGGGTGCTTCGTAAGGGTGAAGTTATCAAGGAGGGGCTCAAGATTGAATCGCTAAAGCGCTTCAAGGATGACGCCACCGAAGTCAAGACCGACTACGAGTGTGGAATTGGCTTGGGAGACTTCAAAGACCTTTTGGTCGATGACGTTATCGAAGCCTTCGAGATGGTGGAGAAGCCGAGGGTCTAGTGGTTGATCATGGAAGAGCTCGCAAATTAGGCGAGCGCATCAAGGTCTTAGTTGTCGAGGCCTTGGTCAAGGTCGTAAAAGACCCGGGCCTGGGCTTTGTCACCATAACCGATGTGCGAGTAACTCCGGATTTGATGCACGCGAAAATCTACTACACCGTCATGGGTAGCGAAGAAGACATAGACCAATCCATAGAGGTGCTTGAGCAAAACAAGGGTCGCATCAGGGGTGAAATCGGGCATAAACTCTCGATTCGCTTGACTCCAACTATCGAGTTAATTCGTGATGATGTTCCGGAAGTGGCAACGGCGCTCGCAGATCTACTAGCTGAGGCTAAAAGGCGTGATGAAGAGGTCCAAAAACTATCCAAGAACGCTAAACCAGCTGGCGATGCGGATCCATATGTGAAGCCAAGGGTGCAGGAGGACTAATGCCAAATGGCATTGCCCTGATTGTTAAACCCCAGGGCTTTACTTCTTTCGACGTAATTGCAAGGCTGCGCAAAATCCTAAAAACTAAAAAGATTGGCCATGCCGGAACCCTTGATCCAATGGCCACCGGCCTATTGGTCATTGGAGTGGGTTCTGGAACCAAGTTACTGCAGTTTCTAATCGGGTTAGATAAGCAGTACCTAGCAACGATTCGGCTGGGAGCAAGCACGCTAACTGATGATGCGCAGGGTGAGGTTGCTGAAATCAAAAGTGCGTCACACATCACAACCGAGCAAATTGATGCCGAGCTCGAAGAACTCACCGGGGAGATATCTCAAATTCCATCTAGTGTGAGCGCAATCAAAGTGGACGGCAAAAGAGCCTACGATTTGGTGCGCGAGGGTAAGGCGGTTGACCTTAAGGCTAGAAAGATCGCAATTCACCGGTTTGAGCGAACCTCCGAGGTCCGCGTTGTCGATAATTTTCTAGATTTTGACGTCTTGGTGGATTGCTCATCGGGCACTTACATAAGGGCACTTGCAAGAGACATAGGAGCCCAGCTTGAAGTTGGCGGTCATCTAACCGCGCTTAGCCGAACTAGGGTCGGGGACTACTCATTGGAAGATGCATCCGAACTCGACGGCGAAATCGCGGTGACGGATTTGGTCCGAGCTGCCGCACAGATTTATCCCAGCGTGGCGCTGACATTCGACCAGGAGCGAGACCTGAGATTTGGCAGGCAAATCCACCTGGCTGGAGATTTTCGCGTCAGCGCGGTTTCGCCGAATGGGGAGTTGGTAGCGATTTTGGAAAGCGCAGGGGAGAAATATAAGTCCCTGGTAGTTTTCCCGGAGGTGCAAAGTGCTTGAGTGGTGGTACTTAGCCCAGCTTTGGTTCTTGGTCCCGGCAGGATTGCTGCTGATTTTTTTAGGTCTTATCGGTAAAAAACCGAGCGGCTTTTCGATTTCCATTCTGGCAATTGCGGAGTTTGGCTTGCTAATGCAATTGATCGCCTCGATTAGCCTTGTGATTTTGGGTGAACGAGCCGTGATAGATACCTGGGAATTCTTTGGTTATTTGATTGTGGCATTACTTAT
>JBDNID010000190.1:0-3131 GCA_041688475.1 Aquiluna sp. | reverse complement strand
GGGGCAGAGGAAATGATGCTCGACCACTCTCAGCTTTTGGGTCTTACGGCCCACGAGATGACCGTTTTGGTTGGCGGTATGAGGATGCTTGGCACCAACCATGCTGGCACCAAGCACGGAGTTTTCACCGATCGTGAAGGCCACCTAACAAACGACTTCTTTGTGAACCTCACGGACATGACCTATGTCTGGGAACCGGCTGGCTACAACCTCTACAACCTTAGGGATCGCAACACTGGAAAAGTCAAGTTCACCGCTACGCGCGCTGATTTGGTATTTGGTTCCAATTCAATCCTGCGGGCATACTCCGAGGTCTATGCCCAGGATGACAATGGTCCAAAGTTTGTCAAGGACTTTGTTGCCGCTTGGAATAAGGTCATGAATGCAGATCGGTTTGATCTGAAGTAATTCCTTAGGGAGTCCGAATAATCAAGGTCCGAGCCCTATGGGATTTGGTCAAGGTTGAAAAACCAGCTGCGGGAAGAATGACTTCTACCTTGCGCATTTGTACCTGACTTCTTGCTAACCGAAGTTTAGGAAAATCTCCAAGTTTGGGCCCTCTGTATATGCCTAAACCTTGAAGTTAACAAACCGGAGCTGCATTGATGCCATAGATCACGCTCATCGACTTGAGGAACACCATTTCGCTGGAATAAGTTGTAGATTTTGAGAGTTGCTTCAATAATGAAAAAGTCACGCCTACTGAGCGTCATCGCCGCGCTTTCGCTCTCCACTTTGACCCTTTCCGGTTGCGCAATGCAGATGGATGGAATGGACATGTCCTCATCTGAGAGCGCTGAAAATTCTGCGTTTTCCGGCATGGATGTGATGTTTGCCCAGATGATGATTCCTCACCACCAACAAGCGGTGGAGATGTCAACCCTGGCTGAGTCCAGATCGCTAAACCCCGAAGTGTTGGCGATAGCAGCCAAGATAAAAGCCGAGCAGGAACCTGAGATTGATCAAATGAGAGGTTGGCTCGAGGCCGCCGGTGCGAAAGATGCAATGGGCCACTCGATGGGGATGGATGGCATGCTTTCTGATTCTGATATGGCCGCTCTTGAGTCTTCTCGAGGTGCCGAGTTTGATCAGCTTTTTCTTGCCGGAATGATTCTTCACCACCAGGGGGCAATCGAGATGGCAGACATGGTTGTGAATTCGAAAAATGCCGAGGCAGCGAAATTGGGTGCCGATATCATCAGGACTCAAACCAGTGAGATTGCCGAGTTGCAGGCCTTACTGACTAAGTAGTTCTGAAGCTCGTCGAATTTGCCCGATAATTCGAGCAAAAGCGACAAAAGCTCTGTCGGTCCAAGACCTTCTAGGGATTGACGTATTATTGGGGAAAACCAAATGGAGACGATGATGTCCTTAGTCGATTTAAAGAACTGGGTTGGGGAATTAGCTTCTCTGACGAAACCCGACAGCGTCCATTGGTGCGATGGCTCAGCCAATGAGCTGGAGTCAATAAACCACCTGCTGGTGCGCAACGGCACCTTTATAAAGCTGAATCCAGAGCTAAGACCCGAGAGCTATCTGGCCCGCACCGACCCGAGAGATGTTGCTCGCGTTGAAGAGCGCACCTTTATTTGCTCGGAAAGCGAGCAGGACGCCGGCCCCACCAATAATTGGATGGAACCCAGTGTGATGCGCACCCTGATGCGCGAATATTTCTTAGGCTCAATGCGCGGTCGAACAATGTATGTGATTCCCTTTGCGATGGGGCCAATCGGTTCACCGCTAACCCAGTACGGGGTCGAAATTACCGACTCGCCCTACGTGGTTGCCTCAATGAATGTCATGACTCGAGTCTCGAAGGATGTTCTAAAACAAATCGAAAAGGGAGCCGATTGGGTTCCAGCAGTTCACTCGGTGGGGATGCCGCTAGCCGATGACATGGGAAACAAGACCAAAGACGTTTCTTGGCCATGTAACCCTGAAAAGGTCTACGTCGTGCACTACCCGGAAACCAGGGAAATCTGGTCCTACGGATCTGGCTATGGCGGTAATTCGCTTTTGGGCAAGAAAGCCTTGGCACTCAGGATCGGCTCAGTCATGGGTCGCGACCAGGGTTGGCTCGCCGAGCATATGTTGCTTATTCGCGTCACTTCCCCAGAGCAAAAGCAGTACCACATCTCCGCCGCCTTCCCTTCGGCCTGCGGCAAGACAAACCTTGCAATGCTGCAGCCTTCGATTCCGGGTTGGAAAGTGGAGACACTCGGCGATGACATTGTTTGGATTAGGCCCGACGCCTCTGGCAGACTCAAGGCGATAAATCCCGAGAATGGTTTATTCGGAGTGGCGCCAGGCACCTCCGCAAACACCAACAGTGCAGCAATCAAATCAATGGCCTATGGCACCATTTTCACGAATGTCGCATTGACAAAAGACGGTGACGTTTGGTGGGAGGGGCTCACAAAAATCGCACCCGAAGGACTGATTGACTGGAAGGGGAGAGAATGGGAACCAGATATGGGTCCCGCCGCTCACCCCAACTCCCGGTTCTGTTTTCCGATGGAAAATACCACCACTCTTTGCGATGACTGGGAAAAGCCCGAGGGTGTAGAACTGGATGCCATCTTGTTTGGCGGCAGACGTGCGACCAATGTTCCGCTTGTTGCCCAGTCGTATAGCTGGCAGCACGGTGTCTTTATGGGCGCTACCATTTCAAGCGAACAGACTGCGGCTGCAGAGGGGCCCGTAGGAAAGCTTCGCCGTGACCCATTCGCCATGCTGCCATTCTGTGGCTACAACATGGCTGATTACTTTTCTCATTGGCTTTCAATTGGAGAGAGTTCAACACCCGAGGCACTTCCAAAGATCTTCCAGGTCAACTGGTTTAAAAAAGGAACTGAGGGCCAGTTCTTGTGGCCAGGGTTTGCCGAGAACTCGCGAGTTCTTGAGTGGATCATCTTAAAGCTTGAGGGTAAGAACCAGGGAGTCAACACCCCGGTGGGGGTCGTTCCGTCAGATGGTGAACTAAACCTTGCTGGGCTTGATGTCTCTGAGAAAAATATGGCTGAGTTATTCGAGATCGACTTTGAGTCTTGGAGTATCGAGGTTGAATCAACCAGAGCGTTCTTTGCAGGTTTTGGCAAGAAGCTACCTATGCAACTGGAGCTTGAGCTGAG
>JBDNID010000189.1:0-2914 GCA_041688475.1 Aquiluna sp. | reverse complement strand
CCTTATTACAATAAGCCGACCCAGGCTGGCATCTTGACCCACTTCAGGTTGATTGCCGATGCCACCGATTTGCCAGTGCTGTTATATGACATACCGGGTCGCACCGGGGTAGCTATCGCTTCGGATACTTTTCACAGAGCGGCAAAGCACCCCAATATCGTCGCCGTAAAAGATGCTAAGGGTGACTTAGCCCAAGCCTCTAGGTTGATGCTGGAAACTGGGTTGATGTACTTTTCGGGAGACGATTCCTACGCATTGCCGCACCTAGCAATTGGCGCTACCGGGCTAATTGGCGTGACAGCCAACATCGCCCCCCACGCCTATCGGGCCATGGTTAACGCCACGAACGCAAACGATTTTCACGCTGCCATGATGGTTCACAACGCACTCGAGCCTGTGCAACGAGCAAGCATGAATCATGTTCCTGGAACGGTTGCGGCTAAGTATGTTTTGCATGGTCTTGGTCAAATCAACTCTCCTCGGGTTCGATTGCCGCTAGTTGGTCCGGAGGATTCCGAGGCGGCGGAAATTGAAGCCGGCATAGACCAAGTTGTCTCGGTTCCAGGATTGAATTTCGATAACTTCCGCCCAAACCGCAACGCCGCAGCCGGCGGAGCGCTACCAAAGATTGCAGGGACCACTCGCTAATGGAAATCAAAGCTCCAGAAAAACTCAATAAGGGCACGCTCAGAATCGTTCCACTTGGAGGTTTGGGCGAAATAGGTAGAAACATGACCGTCTTCGAGATCAATGATCAAATCCTGATCGTGGATTGCGGAGTGCTTTTCCCAGAGGAGACCCAGCCAGGTGTTGATCTAATCCTTCCCGACTTTAGTTATTTAGAAGACAAGCTCGAGAGAATAGTTGGCATCGTTTTGACCCACGGTCATGAGGACCACATCGGCGGTGTTCCATACCTATTGAGGCTGCGCCAAGATATTCCGATTTTAGGTTCGCGCTTAACTCTCGCTTTGGTTGAAGCCAAACTTAAAGAGCACCGCATTAACCCCTTTACCCACACCGTAAAGGAGGGCGAAACCGAGAAGGTGGGCCCATATTCCTTAGAGTTCATAGCCGTTAATCACTCGATTCCAGACTCGCTAGCGGTTTTGATTCGCACCGAAGCGGGTTCCGTTTTGGGCACCGGCGACTTCAAGATGGACCAGCTACCACTTGACGGCAGACTCACGGATCTTCGAGCGTTTGCTCGAATCGGCGAAGCTGGTCTGGATTTGTTTATGGTTGACAGCACCAATGCTGATGTGCCCGGGTTTACCCCGCTTGAGAGTGACATTGGCCCGGTTATCGAGTCTGTAATCGCTAAAACCCCCGGCAAGGTCGTGGTGGCATCTTTTTCTTCTCACGTCCACCGAGTGCAGCAGGTAATTGATGCTGCGGTTGCGAATAACCGCAAGGTCGCTTTTGTGGGTCGTTCAATGGTTCGAAATATGGGAATCGCCCAAGAGCTGGGCTTTCTCAAGGTTCCAGATAAATCAATCATTGAGATGCGGCAAATTCCGGACTACCCGGATAACAAGGTCGTATTAATGTCCACCGGGAGCCAGGGTGAGCCGATGGCCGTTCTGTCTCGGTTAGCGAATCGAGAGCATCAAATCTCCATTGGTGAAGGGGACACCGTCTTGATGGCCTCTTCCTTGATTCCCGGCAACGAGAACGCGGTTTATAGGGTAATCGATGGCCTGACAAGAATTGGTGCCAACGTAGTCCATAAGGGCAATGCCAAGGTGCACGTATCTGGCCACGCCGCAGCCGGGGAGCTGCTCTACTGTTACAACATTCTCAAGCCCAAGAACGTGATTCCAATCCACGGAGAATTCCGCCACCTAGATGCCAACGCGGCTCTAGCAATAAAAACCGGGGTTCCCAAAGAGCGAGTTTTGGTGGTCGAAGACGGCGTGGTGATTGATCTAAAAGACGGCATTGCAGAGGTGGTTGGAAAGGTGCCCTGCGGAATGCTCTATGTCGACGGCAAGACCGTGGGCAAGATTACCGAGGACGATCTCAAGGATCGCATGATCTTAGCCGCGGAAGGCTTTATATCTATTTTTGCGGTGGTGGACAAGGACGGCAAGGTAATCGAAGGCCCCGAAATTAGGGCTCGTGCTTACGCTGAGGACGATCATGTGTTCGACGATATATTGCCGGCCATCTCTAACGCTCTAGCGGAGGCTCAAGCTGGTGGGATGCGCGACACCTACGGCCTTCAGCAAGTTATTCGCAGAACTGTAGGCAATTGGGTCGCGAAGGCCCACCGTAGAAAGCCGATGATTATCCCTATTGTGGTTTCTTCGAAGCGTGGTGCCTAAAGCCAAAATGCTCACAAGCGTTGATACCTTTATCTAATGGCTTCAAAGACTCCTCCACCTAGGCGCCCGGGCGCCAAATCTCCGGTGCGCAGAGCCCCACGCTCAAGCGCAACTCCTCGGAAAAAAGGAGCGAACCTTGGCGCGCTTTTGGCAAGTGGATACATGGTCTTGGCCCACGGCCTAGGCGGATTAATCAGGGCATTTAGTACTGAGAAGTTGGCCAAGGATGATAGGCGCGACGGTGCGCCGTTCTTTGTGTTTTTGCTTTCGGTCTTAGGTGCGTCAGTGGCTTGGTTCCTAATCAATGAGACCTGGGCCAGAGTTCTGCATTCTTACAGCTTCGGTATGCTTTTCGGCCTGGTGGCATTCGCGCTTCCGGCCGTATTTTTTGTTTATTCTTTTTATTTATTCAGGCACCCGGCTTCAGTGAAGGACAGCTCTCGGTTTGCAATTGGGTTTTGGCTGTTTCTCTCGGTAATCTCCGCCTTTTTCCACATCTTTGGGGGCACCCCGAGCCCCAATGCTGATGGCGCCGAGGGGCTAGCCAAGGCCGGGGGGTTATTTGGTTGGCTCATTGGCGGGCCGTT